>JBDLPZ010000211.1:0-14553 GCA_039800825.1 Actinomycetota bacterium | reverse complement strand
AATCCGCGCCCCTGTGATGTGAGCGGCGAGACCAGCGCGAACGGTTTCGACTTCGGGTAGCTCTGGCACGAGCTATTCGTCCTGCAACGTCGCTGACTGCAACTGAGCGAAAGCAGTCGCGGCGGCTTGCTGCTCTGCTTCCTTCTTGCTGCGGCCTTCGCCCCAACCCAACAGCGCGTAACCCTGCTGGTCGTCGCTGAGTCGAACCTGCGCGGTGAATCGCTTGTCGTGATCGGGACCAGACTCGGTGACGACGTACTCAGGCACACCTCTGCCAAGCTGGCTCGTGAGTTCTTGGAGACTCGTCTTCCAGTCGAGGCCGGCACCAAGGGTGGATGCGACGGCGATGAGTGGATCGAGCCAGGTGTGGACCAGTTCGGTGGCAGCATCGAGACCACAACCGAGAAACACTGCGCCGATAACGGCTTCAGTGGCGTCAGCGAGAATCGATGCTTTCTCGCGACCGCCCGTGGCAAGTTCGCCCTTGCCGAGCAGCATGAATTCGCCGAGTCCGACTGTGCGGCCGATCTCGGCGAGCGCCTTGGCATTAACCACGGCAGCGCGAAGTTTGGCGAGCTGACCTTCCGGCAGATCTGGGTGCAAGCGGTAGAGAGTTTCAGTCACGACGAGGCCGAGCACTGAGTCGCCGAGGAACTCGAGGCGCTCATTGGTCGGCACACCGCCGTTTTCGTATGAGTAAGAGCGATGCGTAATCGACAGCAACAGCAAATCGTCGGGCACATCGTGGCCGATCCGATTGCGCAGGTCGACGAAGTTGGTCTCACTCATACATCCCTCCGTTCATTCCGATACGCGACGCCACCGGCGAGCTCACCAAGGGTGGTCGCGAACAGAAGAACGTCGTTTGAGACTACGAGCTCGGGGTGGAAGACCTCGACTGCATCCGCAATCGCAATCCGCGCCACCGAGTCTGCCTCGATTGATTCAAATAGCGTCTCGGCTGTGAGGGCGCTCGACTCGATTTGGAGTACGTGAGCTGTCGCTTGAACTACTTCGGTTAAGAACACGAGCGACACCTCCTAGGCCAATGGTAAGCGTCGATGCACGCACGACGCAGCAGGTTTCAGACACAACAACGCACCCCAACCGCGTCAATAGCAGTCAGGGTGCGTCGCAGAATTAATTAAACGTCGAGAACTTGGCGCTTGTCGTAGCTACCGCAGTTGCCGCACGCACGGTGCTGCAGCTTTGGTGCACGGCAGCGGTCGCATGACACCAGCGATGCAGGAGTGGTCTTCCACTGCGAACGACGCGCACGCGTGTTTGAACGCGACATTTTGCGCTTTGGTACTGCCATCGGGGTCAGCCTTCCTTCGAGTCGTTGCCCTCGAACAATCCCTGGAGGGACTGCCAGCGAGCATCGACAATTTCATGATGATGTTCTGGATCGTTATTGAGTTCGAATCCGCACTCGGTGCATAGCCCCAAGCAGTCTTCTGAACACAACGGCGCGAGTGGCAGTGCAAGCACTACGGCGTCGCGAACCACTGGTTCGAGGTCGAGCAAGTCGTCCTCGATCAGTAACGCGTCTTCATTTTTGTTGTCGTCATCGGGATGTTCGAACAACTCCTGGAAGTTGACGTCCATCTCGAACGAGAGCGGCGCGAGGCAGCGAGAGCATTCGCCCTCAATCTGCGCGATCACGTCGCCAGTCACAAGTACACCTTCGATGACGGCCTCAAGTCGCAGTGAAATCTGCAACTCAGAGCCCTCAGGAGCACCGATGACTTCGGTTCCGAAATCTGCCGGCGCCGCAACTGTGAGTTCACGCGACAGCATGGCCCCGGCGCGACGACCCAGTTCGTGGGTGTCGATCACCAGTGGCGCGCGTGGATCCAGGGTGTTCAGGATGTCCTCACAGACGCAGAGCTACAGAAGTCGGCCCTCCGACCGGCCCCACCGGAGTGGAGCGGGCGAAGGTTACCTGATACCGCCCTAGGCCCAAAAACCGACCGTGGGCACGGGCTGATTCGGTTTGCCCGGATTAAGGGCGGGGGTCGTTCCAGTCGCCGAAGAAGTTGCCTGGATCGTTCGGGGCGTCGTCGGCCGAAAGTTCGGCCTGCAGGCGCACGGCGGTGCGCTCGCGGCCCGTCTGGACAGCGCTGAGGGTCTTGACGAGAGCGGCCTCGAAGGCGCCGAGCTTGGCATCGACATAATCGTCGAGTTCGCGGCGCTTGCGCAGGATTTCGGCGTCATTGGCATCGCGCAGACGCTCGGCTTCAGCTAGGGCGTCCTTGTAGACGCGCTCCTGCGAAATCAGGACTGCGGCCTCGGCACGGGCGAGCTGAACGATACGGCTGGCCTCAGCGTGCGCACCTTCGACTACTTCGCCACGGTTGGCGAGGAGTTCGTTGGCCTGGCTGAGTTCAGCTGGCAGGGCGTTGTGCAGCTCATCGAGAATATCGAGCATCTCATTGCGATTGACGATGCAGGACTGAGACAAAGGCATCGCTTTGGCCTGTTCGACGATGGCGATGAGTTCCTCCACCATTGCTTGGACCTTCATGACGTGCCTCCATTGTGGCGTTGAGCGAGAGCAGCGAGGACGTTGTCTGGCACAAGGCCGCTGACATCGCCGCCATTGCGACTGATCTCTTTGATTAACGACGACGAGAGGTAGCCGTATTCCGGGTTGGTGGCGATAAACGCCGTTTCGACCTTGGCTAGTCGATAGTTCATTTGGGCCATCTGCAGCTCGTAATCGAAGTCAGAGACAGCGCGAAGACCTTTGACGATGACCCCGATGTTGTTCGAGGCGCAGAACTCGACGAGCAGACCATGGAAAGTCGTGACCTTGATGTTGGACCACAGAGCGACGGCCTCTTGCAGCAGGTCGAGGCGCTCGTCGATGGTGAACAGCGCACTCTTGGTCGAGTTGCTGAGCACCGCCACGGTGACTTCGTCGTACATCGCAGCAGCGCGACCGAACACATCGAGGTGTCCGTTCGTGACTGGATCGAATGACCCAGGGCAGACTGCTGTGCGCATAAATCCATCCCTTGGCTGCGTTGGTCGGCTACTCGGCACTCGCCGGCAGGAGCCGAACCTACCAAACAGCCGTCAAAACGGTGGTTTCCCCGTGAGCTCGCAGATCAGCCTCTGTGAGGGGTCCGGGCAGTGAAATTGGTTCAGAGCGGGCACTTCGCTCGATGACGATTACCGAATCTTCGGCAACGAATCCGTGCTCAATCAGGCTCGCGAGGAGCTCTTCGATGGCACTCGAGGCCAGTTCATATGGCGGGTCGATGAATACGACATCGAAGGCAGTGGCTGTCCCTCGCGCCACGAACGACTCGACTGAGCTCGTGACCACCGTGAGCGGCATACCTATGGTCGCTGCGTTGGCTTTGATGATTGTGACCGCGCTCGCTGCTTTCTCCACCGCGGTGGCCGCCTCGGCGCCCCGCGACAACGCCTCGAGCGCAAAAGCGCCAGATCCTGCATACAGATCGAGAACGCGCAGCTCATGCCAGTTACCCAGACGGTGCTGCAGCGAATTGAAGATTGATTCGCGAACGCGATCGGATGTTGGTCGCGTGCCGGAGGCGGGGACTTTGAGAGTGCGACCGCGCGCACTGCCCGAGATGATGCGCGTCATGTCTTGTCCAAGTATTCGGCGCGCTGTTCATCGAGAACTTGGGCAACGCGCTTTGCGAGTGCTGGATTGGTTTTCAGGCTTGGATCTTCAGCAACAAGCGACTGCGCTGCATCACGGGCGCGAGCAATGACATCTTCGTCACGCAAAACGTTGAGGACACGCAAGCTCGAACGTCGACCGCTTTGGCTGACACCGAGGACGTCGCCTTCGCGACGTTGCTCGAGATCGATTCGCGAAAGTTCGAAACCATCGACTGTGGCAGAGACTGCATCAAGCCGAGCGCGGGCCGGTGAGTCTGCATCCGAGTACGTCACCAACAAGCAAAGTCCAGGCAATCCACCGCGACCGACGCGGCCACGCAACTGATGCAACTGTGAGACGCCGAATCGATCGGCATCCATAATCAACATCGCCGTTGCGTTGTGTACGTCGACGCCAACTTCGATCACTGTCGTGGCGATCAACACGTCAATCTCCCCAGCTGCGAAAGACTGCATCACTTGGTCTTTGATATCTGGCGCAAGTCGCCCGTGCAGTTGTGCAACCCTCAAACCGAACAGTGGACCTGCTGCCAACTGATGGAAGAGATCTTCAACATTCGAAATCGGTCGGGTTTCTTCAACCTCCACGGTCTCATCTGCGGTGTCGTCTTCGGTGTTGGCGGCGATGCGCGGCGCAACGATGTAAACCTGCCGACCGAGAGCAACCTCCTCGCGCACACGAGTCCATGCCCGTTCGAGGAAAGCAGGCTTTTCAGCCGCAGGTACGACATGCGTCGTGATCGGTGCGCGTCCACCAGGAAGCTCAGACAGCGTCGAGACATCGAGGTCGCCGAATACAGTCATAGCGACGGTGCGCGGAATCGGCGTCGCGGTCATGACGAGCACATGCGGCTTCGTGCCTGCTGTCGATTTAGTCGAAAGCGCCGAACGCTGCTCAACACCGAAACGATGTTGTTCATCGACAACGACCAGGCCGAGGTCAGCGAACTGCACACGATCTTCGAGAAGTGCATGTGTGCCGACGACAATTCCAGCTGCCCCGCTGCTGGCATCGAGCAGCGCCTTGCGTTGGCCGGCCTTGTTGAGCGATCCAGTGAGCAGTGCGACTTCAGTGGCATGCGGCGGACGGTCGCCGAACAGACCTTCATCCGATGCCAGGCGTCCAAGCATCTTGCGAATCGAGCGGTAATGCTGCTGCGCGAGCACTTCAGTCGGAGCGAGTAACACTGCCTGCGCTCCTGAATCCACGACTCGCAGCATCGCTCGCAAGGCACACACTGTCTTGCCGCTACCGACCTCACCCTGGAGCAAGCGGTGCATCGGATGAGTCGCCTCGAGGTCTTCGAAGATCTCGTCGCACACGGCGTTCTGACCTGCAGTGAGCGCGAAAGGCAGTGAGCGATCGAACTCTGCGAGCGCTCCCGCATTTTTGCCGGTGCGCGCGACAGCGACGGCTTGTTCAGAGTCATAACGACGCTGCGCAAGGATCGTTTGGTAGACGAGCGCTTCTTCAAATGCGAACCGGCGTCGCGCTTCGGCCGCTTCGTCGCGAGTGGCTGGATGGTGCACGGCCTTGAAGGCTTCAAGAATCGGCATGAGCTGCTCGGATGCACGGATGTCATCGGGCAGCGCATCTTTAATGAGCGGATCGAGTCCATCGAGAACCAGCTCAACCGAACGCTCGATCACCCATGAGCTGAGAGTTGACGTCGCCGGATAGACAGGTATCAACGCACGAGCGAATGCCTGGACGGCCTCCGGATCTGGCTCGGTATCGGAGGGCACCAGCACGTACGTCGGATGCGCGAGCTGTCGTGAGTTGTTGAACACCGTGACTTTGCCGCTGAACAAACCGCGCCGGCCGACTTTGAGATCGCGCTCACGCCACTTCTGATTGAAGAAGGTGAGCTTGAGTGAGCCTGTGCCGTCGGTGACGAGAACTTCGAGCAAGTCGCCTTTGCGCGCACGCATCGGGCGCAGAGTCACGGACATCACGTCAGCCATGATCGTGACGTGTTCGTCGACAGTCAGGCCAGCCATGTCGGTGAGTTCGCCACGATTGGCATAGCGGCGCGGAAAATGTCTCAACAAATCTTCGACAGTCACGATGCCAAATGCTTTGTCGAGCGCCTTCGCGGTGTTCCCACCGAGGACTTCTTTTAACGGAGTGGAAAGTCCATGCATTATGTGAGACTCCGCATTATTCGAAACCGATCACGAACTGCCACACGTCTTGGTGACCGTCAATCACTGTCGCCTCAGCTGCGGGGAACATATCGGCGAGCGCATCGATAACGTCTGCACGGTCGTCGGCACCGACTCCGGCACCGACGAGCACTGTGATGAGTTCTGGATCGGGCACATGCAAACTTGTAGCGCACAGCACGTCCACGATGTCTGCACCTGCCCCGACGAGTGTGCCATTGAAGAAGCCAAGCTCATCGCCTTCGGCTACGTCTCCGACTGGAGTCTTGCTATCCCGGAAGGCTTTGCACAGCGACACGGTCGAGCATGCGCTCACTGCGCTGCGCAGCGACTGAACGCAATCATCGAACTCTGCGGCTGCATCGAACACCGCTGCCGCAGCCAACGTTTCAGTCAGCGAGGTACTCGCGACCACCGCAACTGTGACAGCCTCGCGCGACAACTCAGCGGCCGCGATTTCGCAAACTTGGATTGAGTCAGCATCGCTGGCGAGAAGCAGAACTTCCGTCGCGCCCGACTTGAGCGCTGCACTCACAAAATCCTGAACGCTCGGTCGAGCATCTGGCTCGCCAGGCACAACGACCACACCCCCATCGACGAGAGAGCGAATCACTCCAGAGCCAAACGCCTGCGCAACGAGTTTGCGTGAGGCCGATGGCGCAGAAAGCAGTTCCATGCGGATATGTCGCACTGGCGCGACCGCATGTGCGCATGCGATCACAAGTTCTGGAGCATCCGCGTGAATGTGCACCTGGGCCAGATCAACACCGCGAGTGGTGACGAGGCTGACTCCGTGATTCTCAATCGCTGCCTCGACTGCATCGACTGCTTCAACTGGCACAACGAACATGACTTCGTACGCGGCATCTGCGTCGCAACTCTTCAGTTGGGGCACAGACAGCGGCACAAATCCCACCGCGGGAGAACTAATCGCCTCGCCGTGCCAAATCGCATTCAATGTGTCGAGCAGCAGAACTGCGGCGCGACCGCCGGCATCGACCACACCTGCCTCGCGCAGCGCGGGCAGCATGTCGGGAGTGCGTTCGAGTGTTTCGCGGGCCGCAGTCGCAGCTGCGCCTGGCTCGCGCGCCAAACTCTGTGCGGCAGCATCGAGCACAGTCAGTGCGGTGCCTTCGATCGGATTGGCGACGGCGGCGCGAGCGGCTTGAGCCACGCGGATCAACAATGTCTGAAGATTGAGTCGTTCAGTCGTAGTCGTCGCATAGTGAGCGCCCGCCTGAAGAACCTGAGCGAGGATGACGCCACTGTTGCCGCGAGCACCAAGCAATGCGCCGCGCGCCATCGCGGTGAGTGCATCCGCCGCATCGTCGTCTGCACCTGTGCGAGCAGCCTCTGCCTCAGCAGCGGCGCGAAAAGTTAGGTACATGTTGGTGCCGGTGTCACCGTCAGGAACCGGAAAGACATTGAGCGCGTTGAGTTCTTGGCGATGTTCGCGCAGGACTTCAACCCCGGCCTGAGCCCATAGGCGAATGAGGTCGGCATCAGATAGGTCAGACATCATCGCCTTTCAGATGCTCGGTTCGGGCGGGGCAGGGCTGCAGAATAAGAAACGGCCGCCACAATCCTACGAAAGTGGCGGCCGAAATCAGAGGGGTCAGACGGCGCGGTTGACCTTGCCTGCCTTGAGGCAAGAGACGCACACGTTGACGCGCTTAGGCGTACCAGCAACGATGGCACGGACGCGCTGGATGTTTGGGTTCCAGCGGCGCTTGTTGCGGATATGCGAATGCGAGATTGAGTGCCCGAAACCTGGGCCCTTGCCGCAGACGTCGCAGTTTGAAGCCACGATGGAACTCCTTGTAGTAAGTCGGATGGTGACCGTCGAGCGGTCAGCGAGGGCGAAGGTTAGCCGAAACCCCCTCAGACTCCCAAACCGAGGTCAGGCCTGGGTTCGGGACTGGGTTTAAGACTGGGGCGTCGCGAAGTGGTCATTGCCCTTAGTGGAGACGGGCAGCGTGCCCTCGACCGTGACCAGCGGCCCGCCTTCCTGGGCCTCTGTGACGACCCCAATGGGGCGAAACATGGGCGGAATCTTCTTCTTGGGAGGGAAAATCGCGACCAGTGCATGGTCTTCTCCCCCACTCAGCACCCAGAGCCGAGGATCCTCAGCCATGTTGCGGGCGAGGTTGAGCAAGAACTCGTCGGGTTCGACGCCTTCGGCCGTCAGATCAATGCTGACCCCGCTCGCCTTGGCGATGTGCCCGAGGTCGGCGATGAGGCCGTCGCTGATGTCGATCATGGCAGTCGCGCCAGCTTTAGCTGCGGCTGGACCCGCCTCGTACGGCGGCGTCGGCGTTTGGAAAGCCTCGACCGCCTCGCGAGGACTGCGGTGCCCACGGAGCAGGCATGCGAGGCCGGCTGCGGAGTAACCGAGGCGACCAGCCACTGCGACGATGTCGCCCACGGCAGCTTCGCCGCGAGTGACTGCCGGCAATCCACGACGATGACCGATGGCGGTGATCGAGATGACCTTGAGGTCAGAGCGAGACATGTCGCCGCCGACGACCGCGACACCAAGTGGCTTGCACTCGGCTTCGATGCCGAGCATGAGGCCTTCGATCCACGAGATGTGGGTATCGGCGGGAACCGCCAGCGCGACGGTGATGGCTACTGGTACTGCACCCATTGCAGCGATGTCAGAGAAGTTCTGGGCAGCGATGCGCTGGCCGATCTGAATCGAGCTGCTCCAGTCGGTGCGGAAGTGCACTCCTTCGACTGCCATGTCGGTGCCGATGACGACGTCTCCGTCAGGCATGTCGACGACAGCAGCGTCATCGCCAGAAGGAATCACGACGTACTTGTTGTCACCAAATTTCGAGCGCAGTCGATCGATAATCTCAAACTCGCCAAGACGTGAGAGACCATTCGACTCTGTCATCGCAATCCGCATCCTCGACGCAACGCATCTTGAATCAGCGTCGCGACAATCTCTGGGTACGACAACCCGGTCGCTTGCCACATGCGTGGGAACATTGAGATCGATGTGAAGCCAGGCAGTGTGTTGACCTCGTTGATGATGACACCACCATTGGCGAGAACGAAGAAGTCGCATCGAGCGAATCCTTCGCAGTCGAGTGATTCGAAAGCAGCAATTGCTGCCGCTTGGACTCGACTCGTCGTCACTGAATCGAGTTCTGCTGGCACAACGAGTTGAGCAGAGTCCTCAAGGTATTTAGCGTCGAAGTCATAAAACTCATGCGCGCCCGTGACGATAATTTCGGCAGGCAGGCTCGCGCGCGCAATGCCGTCTGCGTCGACGAGCACACCGCATTCAATCTCGCGCATGCCATCGATTGATGCTTCGACAATGACCTTGGGGTCGTGCGCTTGAGCCGCTTCGATAGCAGCGGTGAGGTCTGCCCGTGACTTGACCTTGGTAATACCAATGCTCGAGCCCGCGCGGCTTGGCTTGACGAACACTGGGTAGCCCATCGCGTCGATGCGATCGAGGCATTGATTGGCGTCACGCTTCCACTGCGCCATGGAGATAACTTCGAATGGTCCGACTGGCAGTTTGTGTGCGACGAACATCGACTTCATGTGCGCTTTGTCCATCGCAGCAGCAGAGGCGAACACACCTGAGCCGACGCACGGAAGGCTCGCGAATTCGAGAGCGCCCTGAATCGTTCCATCCTCGCCGTAGGGGCCGTGTAAGACAGGGAAGACGACATCAACCGAGGTGAATGCTGCAGACAGCGTCGAGCCATCCACAGAGACAAAGCCGCGAATCGTCGGATCGGTGCTGAGCAAGACTTGTTGGCCGGTTGCCTGAACCTCCGGCAGACGGTCTCCGACCTTCGCAAGGTCCGCGGGATTGCCTGAGTGCACAAACATGCGACCGTCGCGTGAGATTGCGACCGCGATGACTTCATAGGCGGCTGAATCAATCGCGGCGAGAACGCTGGCGGCCGAAAGACATGAGATTGAGTGCTCGCTCGAGCGGCCACCGAAAAGCACGGCTACGACAGGGCGGGCGGAAGTCACTGTCTGACCTTAGCCATCATTTGTTGCGAAGCAGGTGTTACTCGATAGCGTGGTTTGTCTACGCTGCCGCCTATGACACACGAAACCGCATGGCATTCAGAGACTGCAGCCGTTGCCGCTGGCCGACCACCACATATTCCTGGCGCGCCGGTCAACTACCCCATCGGTTTGTCGACGACGTTCAATGCTGGCGATCCGCAGCACGCCTACATTCGTGAAGGCACTGTCGGCACAGAGGCGCTTGAGCTCGTGCTCGGCCAACTCGAGGGCGGTCACAGCATCGTGTTCTCGTCTGGCATCGCGACTGTCAATGCGGTGCTCGACATCCTGCCGGCCGGTGCGATTGTGGTCGCACCGAACCATGCCTACCCAGGCACCAACGTTCGGTTGCGCGAACTCGCAGCAGTCGGCCGCATCGAAGTGCGAGAAGTGCAGATTGATGATCCGGCAGCAGTCGATGCAGCCGCTGAAGGTGCGGCATTGATTTGGTTGGAATCGCCGACCAATCCGCTGATGGAGGTCGCTGACATTCGCGCGGGCGTAGCCAGCGCTAAGCGAGTCGGTGCACTGGTTGCTGTCGACAACACGTTCATGTCACCCACTCGCCAGCAGCCACTCGAGCTCGGCGCAGACATCTCGATGCACTCTGCGACCAAATCGATTTCGGGCCACTCAGATGCACTGATCGGTTCGCTGACGATGCGCGATCCTGAACTGGCGCAGAAAATTCGTTCGCGTCGCACGATGCAAGGAACATTGCCTGGAGCGCTTGAGACCTTCTTGTCTCTACGTGGAGTGCGCACGTTGCATATTCGTACTGATCGCGCTGAGGCCAATGCGCTCGAGATTGCGCAGCGACTCGAAGCGCACGACGCGGTCGAGTCTGTGCTGTACGTCGGCTTGGAATCGCATCCGCAGCATGAACGTCACATGGCACAGGCAGATGGCGCGGGCGCTGTTGTGTGCTTCGTCGTCGCCGGTGGTGCTGATGCTGCTGAGAAGGTATGTGCCGCTACGCAGTTGTGGACTCATGCAACAAGTCTTGGTGGTGTCGAGTCGACGCTCGAACGTCGTCGTCGCTGGCCAGCTGAACCGGAGGCGACGCCAGAAGGTTTGATCCGACTGTCAGTCGGCATTGAACACGTCGATGACTTGTGGGCAGACCTTCAGCAAGCGCTGAACGCGTAATCTGTTATCCGTTTCAGACGTTTTAGTCGGTAGACGCTTCAGGCTTCGTTTCGCGAGCCATGAAGCGGCGAACAAGTTCTTCAGGCTGAAGATTGCGATGCACGACGCCGACGACGCCAGCGGTGATTGGAAGATCCACACCAGCGTCGCGACCGAGCTGCAACAATGGCAAGCAGCTCTTGACGGCCTCGCAGGTTTCTTTGGTTTCGCTAATCACCTGGTCGACAGTTTTGCCTTGAGCGAGTGCGAAGCCGAATGAGCGGTTGCGCGAAAGCGGCGATTGGCTGGTGGCCAAAAGGTCACCGACACCCGCAAGGCCCATAAAAGTCATCGGGTTCGCGCCGAGTGCGCGACCAAGCTGTGCCATCTCGTGCAGACCACGTGTAATCAAAGCTGACTGTGAGTTCTCGCCGAGCTTCATACCGACGGCGATGCCGTTTGCGAGAGCGATGACGTTCTTCATCGCACCAGCAATCTCCACGCCGAGAACGTCGGTCGTGTAGTACGGGCGGAAGTAGGGGCCGGCGCAGGCATCCTGCACGAGCTGAGCATTGTTTTCATCGACGCATGCGACAGTGGTGGCCGTCGGCTGGCGCAGGCCGATTTCGCGGGCGAGGTTCGGGCCAGAGACAACTGCGACTCGACTGCTGTCGATTCCGAGTGACTGCGCCATGACTTCGCTCATGCGCATGTTGCTGCCGATCTCAATGCCTTTTGCCAGCGAGACGACGACAGCATGCTCAGGAATCAGATCTCGCCATAGCAGCAAGTTTTCGCGGTAAGCCTGCGACGGCAACGCGATGACGACGATGTCTGCGCCAGCGAGTGCGGCGGCCGCATCGGTTGTGGCGACGACGTCGCGTGGCAATTCGATGTCGGAGACGTGCTCTGGGTTCTTGTGCTTCTTGTTGATGGCGTCAGCGACTTTTTGTTTGCGCGACCACAAGACGACATCATTGCCAGCATCACTCACGAGCTGACTGAAAACGGTTCCCCACGAACCTGAACCCATAACTGCCACGCGCATGATTTAGTGACCCTTACGTTCTTCGCGCTGCTTGCGACGATCCCAGCGTTCTGCGGGAGCTTGTTCGCCGCGAATGCCCTCGAGCAGCTGAGTGATGGCCAGCATGATGCGGTTTGTGGCCTCAATGTACGAGCTGAGCTCGGTGGAGCGCTCGTATAGATCGCTGAGGTCGACAGCTGGGCCGGCCGTGACGTACATCGTCTGTGGCGGAAAGAGCTTGAGGCCTTTCGACCAGCGTGGGATGACGTTCTGCGCGCCCCACTGAGCGATGGGAATCACCGGCGTACGAGTCGCGAGTGCGAGTCGTGCCGCACCGGTCGCGCCCGTCATTGGCCAAAGGTCTGGGTCGTACGTGAGCGTGCCTTCTGGATAGATCACAGCAGTCTCGCCGGCAGCGACTGCAGCAGCAGCGTCGCGCAAAGCGTTGGCAGCATCGGCGGTGCCTCGGTACACAGGAATCTGGCCGGCCGACTTAATCAATGCACCGAACACCGGCACATCGAACATCTCCTTCTTCGCGAGGAAGCGGGGTGGACGGCCGTGGTCATGCAAGAAGTGCGCGGTCACCAGCGGATCAAAGTTCGACAAGTGATTGGAGCAAGCGATGATGCCGCCTTCAATGTTGAGGTTCTCCCCGCCCTTCCAGACTCGGCGCGTGAAGATCTGCATCAAGAAACGAGCGATGGCTGCAACGAAACGGTAGGCCAACGTCTTGCGGGCACGTGAACGTTTTGCGAAGAGCACTGGACTCACTTTCGTTTCGGGAGGGGTTAATTGTGGCGATTGCGCCAAGAATGCGAAAGCCCGCCCCAACGAGTGAGGCGGGCTTTGCGAAAGAAGAGTTACTTCTTGCGGGCTGGAGCCTTCTTGGCAGCAACCTTCTTAGCTGGAGCCTTCTTAGCAACAACCTTCTTAGCAGGTGCCTTCTTGGCAACAACCTTCTTAGCTGGAGCCTTCTTAGCGACAACCTTTTTGGCAGCAGGCTTTGCAGCGACCTTCTTGGCAGCAGGCTTAGCAGCTGGCTTCGCAGCAGCCTTCTTAGGAGCAGCAGCAGGCTTTGCAGCGCCGGTGACAACTTCCTTCAGAACCTTTGCAGCGGTGAAGGTTGGCTTTGATGAAGCCTTCTTAGCAGCAATCTTTACAGCTTCGCCGGTGAATGGGTTGCGGCCCATGCGTGCCTTGCGTGCTGGAACGACCTTCTTCTTGAAGGTGCCGAAGCCTGAAACTGCAACTGCTTCACCCTTAGAGAGTGAGCGTGCGATTTCGTCGAACACAGCGTCAACAGCTGCAACAGAGTCCTTCTTGGACAGCTCGAAGCGATCAGCGAGGATCGCGGCGAGATCAGTCTTCTTCACGGTATACCTTTCCAAAAACATTCTCGAGAATTGTGCGGGTCTTCCCCGACTCACACAGCGCAAAAACTAGTGCATTTCTAGGGGCAATCGAGCAACACGCGCTGCAAAACGTGTGTTTTTGCAGACATTTTCGCTCCAAAACGACAAAAACCCTGCAATTTGCAGGGTTTTGGCCGTGATTCTTTAAGCGACGGTCGGCTTGTAGCTCGGGCGCTTAGCCTCGAACTCGCCGATGGAATCGACGTGCTTGAGGGTCAAACCGATGTCATCGAGTCCCTCCATCAGGCGCCAGCGGACGTAGTCATCGATAGCGAATTCGGCGACGATGTCACCGCAGGTAACCGTGCGCGATTCGAGGTCGACGGTGACTTCGGTGCCAGGTGCGGCTTCGATCTTTTCCCAGATCTTCTCGATGACATCCTGATCGACTTGGCCGGTGACGAGACCACCCTTGCCTGAGTTGCCGCGGAAGATGTCAGCAAAGCGGGATGACAACACTGCCTTGAAACCGTAATCCTGCAATGCCCAGACCGCGTGTTCACGCGATGAGCCGGTGCCGAAATCTGGACCCGCGATGAGTACTGACGAACCTGCGTAAGCAGCGTTGTTCAAAACGAAGTCTGGATCCTTGCGCCATGCGGCGAAGCAGCCGTCACCGAAGCCCGAGCGGCTGACGCGCTTGAGGTATTCGGCAGGGACGATCTGGTCGGTGTCGACGTTGCTACGACGCAACGGAACAGCGACGCCAGTGTGAGTAAGAAACTTTTCCATCAGAACTCCTTATGCCACTGGTGCGAGGTCGGCTGGGCTTGAGAGCGTGCCGCGCACAGCGGTTGCGGCTGCAACCTGTGGCGACACGAGGTGGGTGCGCGACCCTGGTCCTTGGCGACCTTCGAAGTTGCGGTTTGAGGTCGACGCTGCGCGCTCCCCTGGTGCAACCTTGTCTGGGTTCATCGCGAGGCACATCGAGCAGCCAGCCTGGCGCCACTGCGCACCGGCTTCAACGAAGATCTTGTCGAGGCCTTCAAGTTCTGCCTGAATGCGGACACGGCCTGAGCCAGGAACGATGATCATCTCGACACTGTCTGCGACCTTGCGACCCTTGAGCAGATCAGCGACGACGCGAAGGTCTTCGATGCGGCCGTTGGTGCA
>JBDLPZ010000210.1:0-3533 GCA_039800825.1 Actinomycetota bacterium | reverse complement strand
CACTTCGTTTTGGAAGTCATCGAAGTCCTGCATCGTGCCGAGTTCAGGATTGACTGCATCGTGACCACCAGCGGCGCCACCGATTGCCCAAGGCGAGCCGACGTCTTCAGCAGTAGGAGTCAGAGTGTTGTTCTTGCCCTTGCGGTTGGTGATACCGATCGGATGAATCGGTGGCACGTACACAACATGGAAGCCCATGTCGGCGATTGCTGGCAGGCGCTTGGCGGCAGTCTTAAACGTGCCGGACTTGTAGGGCTTAAGCGTCGCACCTTCAGAGCGTGGGAAGAACTCGTACCACGAGCCGTACAACGCACGGTGGCGTTCGACCTTCAGCGGGAACTCCTGCGTCGAGGACACCAAGTCGCGCACTGGGTTTGCGTGCATCGCGTGATCGATCGCTGGATCAAAAGCGATGGCGAGACGTTCTTCGGGGGAGCGCTTGAGATCCTTCAGCGCGACGATCGCCTGCTTGATCTTGGACTGCACGACCGCATCGGCCGATGCCTGCGTCGTCTCGAGTGCCCGCTGCAACAGCAACGCACCTTCAAGCAGTTCGAGCTCGACGTCCACACCAGCCGGGACCTTCAAACCTGCAGCGTGATGCCACGTTCCCCAGACGTCATCCCAGGCCTCAATGCGAAAACTCCATGCGCCCATCGACGTCGGGCGGATGTCAGCGAAGTAGCGGTCGTTGCCCTCGAGCTCGGCGCGATGAATCGTCTCGTTGCCAGCTGGGTCGGTGAGGACCACCGTCACGCCGAGTGAGTCATGGCCTTCGCGAGTCGACGTGCAGCGCACTCGGATGCGCTCGTTCTCGACGGCCTTGGCTGGACGGCGACCAAAGTCGACGACTGGCCAGACATCAAAAATAGGGAATCGCCCGACTGGGCCCATGGTGCCTTCCGGAAGTGGTGCGCGGTCGGCTGGAATCTGCTGAGTATCAGTGCTTTTTGCCACGCGCGAAAAGTAGTCGCTCCCACCCTGAGAGCGAAGCGCAGATACCCCTAAAACCCCCGTCTGCGGTCACTATTAGGTAACCGTTTACGAAAGCCTCAAAATCCCCAAAACCCGACGTGCCCACATCTCGAATCGTGGACGGGGCAACGCGTGGGTAAGTGCCCCAATCGCGTAACCTCAGCCGACGTGAGAGCTATTCGACGTTTCAATGTCCGCACTGTCCTTCCAGCCCCACTTTCAGGTCTCGGCGAACTCGCCGGCAACCTGCGTTGGTCCTGGGACTCAAAGACTCGCGAACTTTTCCGCGAGATCGATCCAGTTCTTTTTGAATCGCTCAACAGCGACCCGATGCGCATGCTG
Organism: Actinomycetota bacterium; assembly: GCA_039800825.1. Lineage (GTDB taxonomy): Bacteria > Actinomycetota > Actinomycetes > S36-B12 > UBA5976 > JAFMIT01. Next base: position 2,216 of record JBDLPZ010000210.1, on the reverse strand, counting down.
TCTGAAGTTCCTTCAGCCCGCCTCGCTGAGATGGCAGCTAACGCCAACTTCGTCAGCCGCGTCGAGGCCGCTCGCGCCGACCTCAACAGCTACCTGACCGGCGACGCCTGGTACCGCACTCTCGGCGATCGCGCACCTAAGGCCATCGGCTACTTCTCAGCTGAGTTCGGTGTCGCAACTCAGCTGCCGCAGTACTCAGGCGGTCTCGGCATTCTCGCCGGCGATCACCTCAAAGCCGCATCAGACCTCGGCCTGCCACTCGTCGGCGTCGGCCTCTTCTACCGCGCCGGTTACTTCCGTCAGTCGCTCTCACGCGACGGCTGGCAAGAAGAGACCTACCCCGTCACCGACCCAGACGCACTGCCACTCGCACTTCTTCGCGAAGCTGACGGCGCACCTGCCCGCGTCATCATCGGCCTGCCTGGCGGCCGTCGTCTTGTCGCACACATCTGGGTCGCACACATCGGCCGCGTGCCACTTCTTCTTCTCGACTCAAACGTCGAAGACAACGCTGAAGCAGAACGCAACGTCACCGACCGCCTCTACGGCGGCGGCCATGACCACCGTCTGCTTCAAGAAGTTCTTCTCGGCGTCGGTGGCGTTCGCGCACTGCGCGTCTGGTCACGCCTGACTGGCGCACCGCACCCAGAGGTCTACCACTGCAACGAAGGCCACGCCGGCTTCCTCGGCGTCGAGCGCATTCGCGAACTCACCACGATGGGCTTCGACTTCGACTCAGCTCTCGAGGCAGTTCGCGCCGGCACTGTCTTCACGACTCACACTCCGGTGCCTGCTGGCATTGACCGTTTCGACAAGGGCCTCATCGAGCGTTTCTTCGGTGGTGACAACGCCGCCGACGCCGTGCCAGTCGATCGCATTCTCGCTCTCGGCACTGAAGATTTCCCTGGCGGCGATCCAGCCGTCTTCAAAATGGCCGTCTTCGGTCTGCGCCTCGGTGCCCGCGCCAACGGCGTCTCACTCCTGCACGGCGATGTCAGCCGCGGCATGTTTGGTGGACTCTGGCCAGCATTCGACCAAGACGAAGTCCCCATCTCATCGGTCACCAACGGCGTGCACGCCGGTACCTGGGTCGCACCAGAAATGCTCGCACTCGCAGGCACCACATCGACTGATGGTCCTGAAGGCTGGCAAACAATCGCCGCCACCGACGACGCCACTTTCTGGGCCGTCAAGCGCGCCTTGCGCGAACGCCTCGTCAAGAACGTCCGCGAACGCCTCTACGCATCATGGATCAACCGCGGCGCATCACCAGCCGAACTCGACTGGATCAACGACGTGCTCGATCCAGACGTACTCACCATCGGCTTTGCTCGTCGCGTGCCTTCATACAAGCGACTCACGCTCATGCTCAGCGATCCAGCAAAGCTCAAGGCGCTCTTGCTCGATCCAGAACGTCCTGTGCAGCTCGTGATCGCCGGCAAGTCACATCCAGCTGACGAGGGCGGCAAGAAGCTCATCCAGACTTTGGTGCACTTCTCTGACGATCCAGAAGTTCGCCACCGCATCGTCTTCCTCCCTGACTACGACATGGGCCTCGCTTCATGGATGTACCCAGGCTGCGACGTCTGGCTCAACAACCCACTACGCCCACTCGAAGCCTGTGGCACTTCCGGCATGAAGGCCGCCCTCAACGGCGCACTCAATCTCTCCATCCTCGACGGCTGGTGGGACGAATGGTTCGACGGCAAGAACGGCTGGGCCATCCCGACCGCTGACGGCGTCATGGACGCAGATCGTCGCGACGACATCGAAGCAGCAGCTCTCTACAAGCTCATCGAAAAGAACGTCGCCACCATCTACTACGACCGCGACTCCAAGAACATTCCGGTTCGCTGGCTCGAACTCGTCAAGCACACACTCGCGACGCTCGGACCAAAGGTTCTCGCAACCCGCATGGTGCAGGACTATGTCAACCAGCTCTACACGCCAGCCGCTATCGCATCGCGTCAGGTCAATGCCGACGATGCGCGTCTCGCCAAAGAGCTCGCTGTCTGGAAGTCTCGCGTGCGCAACGCCTGGTCTGGCGTCTCAGTCGAGCACGTCGAGGCCCAGGACATCTCTGCCGCACCACAGCGCGGCGAAGTCATCACCGTCAACGCCTACGTCGCTCTCAACGGCCTCTCACCTGACGAAGTTGCAGTCCAAATGGTTCACGGTCGCGCCGACAGCAACGACCGCATCGTCGAACCAACTGT
>JBDLPZ010000209.1:0-5024 GCA_039800825.1 Actinomycetota bacterium | reverse complement strand
AGAGCGCATGTTGGTGAGCTTCTTTTCCTTGCAGATGTTGACGTCCATGTCTTCAGAACGTGAGTTTTCGCCGACAATCATGCCTTCGTAAACATCAGTCGACGGCTCAACGAACAAGCTGCCGCGTTCCTGCAGACCGAAGCATGCAAACGAGGTGACCTGACCGGTGCGGTCTGCCACGAGCGAACCGTTTGGACGAGTGCGAACTTCGCCGAACCATGGCTCGTACTTCTCAAACACGTGGTGCAACAGGCCGGTGCCGCGAGTCTCAGTCAAGAACTCTGTACGGAAACCGATCAGACCACGAGCTGGGACGAGGTATTCCAAACGAACCCAGCCAGTGCCGTGGTTGATCATCTGTTCCATACGACCCTTACGAGAGCCGAGGAGCTGCGTGACCGCACCCACGAAATCTTCTGGAACGTCGACCGTCAAGCGCTCGACTGGCTCGTGCAGCTTGCCATCGACCATGCGAGTCACAACCTGTGGCTTGCCGACGGTGAGTTCGTAACCTTCGCGGCGCATGAGTTCAACCAAGATCGCGAGCTGAAGCTCGCCACGGCCCTGGACTTCCCATGCGTCTGGACGCTCGGTGTCGAGAACGCGCAAAGACACGTTGCCGATAAGCTCGCTGTCGAGGCGATTCTTCAAGAGACGAGCGGTGAGCTTGGTGCCACTGCGGCCTGCGAGTGGCGAAGTGTTAGTACCAATCGTCATCGAGATGCTTGGTTCATCGACAGTAATAACTGGCAACGCAATTGGGTTTTCAGGATCTGCCAACGTTTCACCGATGGTGATGTCAGCGATACCTGCGACAGCGACGATGTCGCCAGGACCTGCAGATTCAACTGGCACGCGCTCAAGCGCTTCAGCCATCAGAAGTTCAACAACCTTGACCTTGGCGATGCTGCCATCCTGCTTGCACCATGCAACCTGCTGGCCCTTGCGAAGCGTGCCTGCGTGAACGCGGCAGAGTGCGAGACGACCAAGGTAAGGCGATGCGTCTAGGTTGGTGACGTGAGCCTGAAGAGGCATTTCTGGATCGTAAGCAGGCGCTGGGATGGCCTTGAGCAACGTCTCGAACAACGGCTCGAGGTTCTCGCTGTCTGGCATGCCGCCATCTTCTGGCTGGTTCAGCGACGCGCGACCGGCGCGAGCCGATGCGTAAACGACTGGGAAGTCGAGCACTGAGTGATCGGTGCTGTCATCCATCAAGTCCATGAAGAGTTCATAGGTCTCGTCGACGACTTCCTTGATGCGGGAGTCCGGGCGGTCAACCTTGTTGACGACGAGAACGACTGGGAGCTTCTTGGCCAGCGCCTTGCGCAGCACGAAGCGAGTCTGTGGAAGTGGGCCTTCAGAGGCATCGACGAGCAGCAGCACGCCGTCGACCATTTCGAGACCGCGCTCAACCTCGCCACCGAAGTCGGCGTGGCCCGGGGTGTCGACAATATTGAGGACGACGGGACCGTCGGTCGCATGCACACCCGAGTAACGGATGGCGGTGTTCTTCGCCAAGATCGTGATGCCCTTTTCGCGCTCAAGATCCATCGAGTCCATCACACGCTCGGCGACGTCTTGGTTAGCGCGGAACGCGCCCGACTGCCACAACATGGAGTCAACGAGGGTGGTCTTACCGTGGTCAACGTGGGCGATGATGGCGACGTTGCGGAGATCTGGACGAATAGCAGTCTTGGCTGATTTCACTTGGGAAGTTTACCCGCGCAAAATCAGACCAATAACCACTCGCTAAGCCTCAGGGTGTGAGCGAACCCACTCAATCGCGGCGCGAAGTGGGGGCAAATCGACTGGCAGCCAGGCCACCGACTCGGCGTCATTAATCGAAACCCACGCCATGGCGTCATGGTCTTCGAGGAGTTCAGGCTCCTTGCCGTCCTGGATACGGCAGAGGAAAACGTTGAGCGCATAGTCCGTGCCCATTGCCCAGCCGCAGCCAGGCAGGTCGCCAGCGATGCTGGTCACGATGTCGACTTCGACGCCGATTTCCTCACGGAGCTCGCGGCGGAGGGCTTCCTCATAAGAAACGTCCTCTGGGTCAACCTTTCCACCAGGGAACTCCCAGCCTCCTGCGAGGTGCGCTGGCTCAGTGCGGCGAGCCGTGAAGATCTCCGTCTCAGCGCCACTCCCCCGGATGATTGCGGCGGCCGCAACCTGTTGGCGTTCAGTCATGACTAAATCCTCACGATTCAAAAGTGGGAAAGATTTCGGACATCTGCAACACTACTTGGTGAAACGGACAGGGCGGGATAAGTGGAAACACAGGATTTTGAGGCTTTAGTGCGCGCGCACACGGATGTGGTGCGGGCGTTTATCTGGCGCCGCTCACAAGGGTTGGATGCTGGCGTCTCGGATCCGGATGACATTGCAGCCGACGTTTGGGCTGTTGCGTGGCAGCGCCGTGAGACCGCGCCCGCCGCAGAGGATGCGGCAGCGAACACGGCATGGCTCCTGCAGATTGCCCGCCACTTGCTCGCTAACCACATCCGCAAGACCGACACCCGTCGCAAAATCTCGAGCACTCTGAGACAAGAAGAGCTGACGTTGGCGTCGGCCGAATCGCTCGTCATTGCAGACGAAACCTTGCGCGGCGCTTTCGATTGCCTCACGCCTGGGGAGAAGGAAGTCCTCGCTCTGAGCCTCTGGGAAGGCCTGCGCCCAAGCGAAATCGCCCGCGTTATCGGCGCCAGCGAGAACGCCGTTTCGCTTCGGCTCCACAAGTCGCGCAACAAGATTTCGAATTTTCTGGAAAGCCAGAAAGAAAACTGATCTCTGCCACACCATCGCAGTAGAAACCCTGCCTAGGAGGCACCAATGAATCTCGACGACTTTGAAAATAAGTTTCGCGAGACTGATCCGGCTTCATCGCTGAGCCCATCAGAAGCTCATCACCATGAGCACATGATTGAGCGCGCAATGTCTGCCGACACCTCGCACGTCACCCCAATCTCGCGCTGGACCACTCGCCGCAAGGCCGCCTCTGGCGCTGCCGCTGCATTATTGATCGGCGGCTTGCTCGCACCTTCGATTAGCGGCTCAATGGTCGCCGGTGGTCCTGAGCGTCTCGTCTTCACAGCCTCGGCCCGCGGTGTCGGTGAGGGCGCAGCCCAGACCGATGACGCAAAGATGGGCATGGGCGCTTATGCCATGTGGTTCCAGGACGTCCGCTACATCGCTGAAGGAACTTTCTCGAGCGAAGCCGGCACCGGTGCTGGCTACGAACTGGTGACCCGCGGCGATGCTCAGGCGATCATTAGGAAGATTGCTGCCGACTTGGGAATTTCGAATCTGAAGTACGACGAGGCATCCCAATCGTGGAGCGCACCTGACGTCAACCCTGAAACCTCATGGTTCTCTGCTGTCGACGAACGTGGCGCGGCCGGCCAGGGCTCATTCTCTTGGTACGACCAGACTCTCGATCCTTGGTACATGGCCTGCGTCGACGCTAAGCGTGGTGTGGCTCAGCCTGAAGACTCAACCTGCACGCCAGAGATTCCAAAGAATCTTCCGACCAACGCTGCAGCTCAGAAGCTCGTCACCGACTACTTGTCAGCCTGGGGTCTCCCAACAGCAGATTTGAAGTTCGATACCTACTCGGCGGATGGCTCTGATCGCTACAACGTTTCGGTCACCGCGACGCTGCAGGTCGACGGTTACAGCTCACCGATCAGCTGGTACTTCACCTTCGGCGACAACTCTGCGCTGCAGAGCGTCAGCGGTTCGCTCAATGAACTCAAGTCTCTCGGTGTCTACGACTTGATCGCACCTAACCAGGTTATCGATCGCCTCGATGCAATGAACGCCGCGCAGAAGGCCGCATGGGAAAAGTGGACGGCAGAAAACAACGCTGGCGCCACTGACACCGCGACCGTTCCGGCGACCGAAGTAACTGACGCACCTGCGCCAGATGCTTCAGCTTCTTCAGGCAGCGGTTCTAGCGCTGGCTCCACTGGTTCTGGCGGGACAGTGGATCCATCGACTCCAACAGCTGCACCGATGCCAATGCCTGCGCAGACTGAAATGGTCATTCACGTGACCCGCGTCGAACGCACCATGGTCTACGCCTACCTCGCAGATGGCCGCCAAGTGTGGCTGCCTGGCTTCGAGATCTGGGGCTGGCAAGAAGGCAACACTGACAAGACCGCGTACCAAATGAATTCTGTTGTCGGCATCGTCGAATCACAGATTGATTTGAATTCGCTCTACAGTTGGGGACCAATGGTTGCAATGGATGGCGTCGCCGTCCGCTAACAACTTCTCATCTGAACTGGCGTCGACTCCCCTGGTCGGCGCCAGTTCTCTTTGCGGTACGTCCACAAGCACTAAGTGGTACGTCCCCACGCACTAAGTGGTACGTGCACAGGTCACTTCTCGACCGTTTGGCGGCCAGTCAATCAAGAAGCTAAGTACTGACCGAGCGAATCGAAGTAATTTTCCATGCCGGCCTTTGCGCGATCCGGCTCACCCTCTGGCAACTCGCCATATTGAGCAAAGCGAACCCAAGTGCGATCCCCTCGCGATTCAAAATCAATCACGACATCGTGACTCGGCGTGGAGAAGTCGCGCGCCGCGAACTCCTCGGCCGACTGCGTGTAATGCATCGTGTGGATGATCTGCTCACCCTGAATGATCGACGTGTACTGGCCATAGAAGTACGCGGTGAAATCATGCTCCGGCACATCAATCGACACTGCCCAGGTGCCATCGACTTCAAGTTCTGACACCGCCGTGTCTGGTAGCGGCGACAACATCGTCGGGTGGTACCAAGCCTGCAGCGCGTCAGCCCGAGTCCATGCATGCCACATCGCGTCCATGTCGACCGAGTACTCGCGCTCCACTGAGTACAACAGCGGGAAGCGCACCTCATAGCGGTCATCATCGGAGTCCGCCAGCACATAGATGTATGCAGGCACAGTGCCAGCGGCCGTCTCAACCAAAGTCACAACGCGCTGATACCCAGGGCCTTCGAACGCATCGAGCCGATCCAGATGCGACGCGAGATCTTC
>JBDLPZ010000208.1:0-10740 GCA_039800825.1 Actinomycetota bacterium | reverse complement strand
TGTCGGCACCAGTCTCGCGCATCGTCTTGATGACGTTGTCCAGTGAGACAACATGGCTGCCATCTCCACGCACCGCGAGTCGAGCCGCGTTGATGGCCTTCACGGCCGCGATTGCGTTGCGCTCGATGCATGGAATCTGGACTAAGCCGCCGACCGGATCGCATGTGAGACCGAGGTTGTGCTCCATCGCAATTTCGGCGGCGTTCTCCACCTGGTCTGGGGTTCCACCCATAACTTCAGCTAGCCCCGCCGCTGCCATAGAGCAGGCAGAGCCAACCTCTCCCTGGCAGCCAACCTCTGCCCCAGAAATCGACGCAGTTTCCTTATAGACAACGCCGATTGCACCTGCAGTAAGCAAGAAGCGGATGAGTCCTTCTTCGTCCGCACCGGGCACAAACTTTTCGTAGTACTTCATCACCGCAGGGATGATGCCGGCCGCACCGTTGGTGGGCGCAGTGACCACTCGACCGCCTGCAGCGTTTTCTTCGTTTACTGCCAGCGCCCACAAGTTGACCCAGTCCATTGCCGCCATTGGATCAGTCATACCGTCAGCGACAAGGCTGACCTTGAATTGGTGCGCCCGACGTCGCACGTGTAGCCCACCAGGGAGCACGCCTTCAGTGCTGCATCCACGTTCGATGCAGGCATCCATTGCTCGCCAAATCTCGAGAAGCGACGCACGGGTCTCGTCTGCCGATCGCCAAGAATCTTCGTTGGCGAGCATGACAGAGCTGATCCGAAGACCGTTGGTCTTGGCGGCGCTAATCAATTCTGCGGCGGTTCGGAATGGGTACTTCAAAGGTCGATCGTCGACCACAATTCGATCTGCGTCAGCCGCATTCATATCGACAACAAAACCGCCACCGACTGAGTAATAGGTGCGGTGCAACAAATGCGTACCCGCGGCATCGAAGGCATCAAACGTCATACCGTTGGGGTGAGCCGGAAGAACTTTGCGGCGATGCATCACAAGGTCATCGTCCAAAGAGAACTCGATTTCGTGCTGCTTCAAAACGCTCAAGCGCTTTGTGCTGGCGAGCTGCTCCATCCGAGCAGGAATCGAATCAATATCAACGAGCTCAGGACTCTCACCTTCGAGTCCGAGCACCACTGCCTTTGGACTGCCGTGGCCATGACCTGTCGCACCAAGCGAACCAAAGAGCTCAACGCTGATTCGGTGAACATCAGCCAGCAATCCCTCTCGCTCGAGGGCCATTGCAAATCTGCGCGCCGCCAACATAGGACCGACCGTGTGCGACGACGACGGACCGATTCCTATCTTGAAAAGATCAAGTACAGATAGCGCCATTGCTTCCTCACTTGGTTAAGAGATACGGCTGAAGATCGGCTGCCAAGTCTGCATCAACTTTGGCGGTCAACACCGTGCCGCGCTCGTTGTGGTCTTGGCTTTCTACGATGCCAGTCTGCATGATGCGACTGACTAAATCGCCCCGCTGGTACGGGATTTCCACAGAGACTAGGACATTTGGGCCAGGCAGCACTTCGTCAATGCGAGCAAGTAGTTCAGCAATGCCTTCGCCAGAGTGTGCAGAGACGACGACCGCTCCTCGCTCCCGTCGGCGAATGCGGTTGATAGCATCAGGATCGGCGATGTCAGCCTTGTTGATGACAACAACTTCTGAGACTTTGCTGGCATCGATTTCAGAAAGCACTTCGCGCACTGCTGCCAATTGCTCTTCTGGCGCCTCATCCGAGCCATCGACGATATGCAAGATGACGTCCGCTTGCGAAACCTCTTCGAGCGTCGAGCGAAACGCCTCGACTAGCTGGTGCGGCAGATGTCGCACAAAGCCCACGGTGTCGGCAATCGTGAAGTCACGGCCCGAAGGTGTGCGCGCTTTGCGAACAGTGGGATCCAGGGTCGCGAACAGAGCGTCCTCGACCATGACACCGGCACCAGTCAGGCGGTTGAGAAGTGATGACTTACCTGCGTTGGTGTAGCCGGCGATTGCAACCTGTGGAATACCGCTGCGTCGGCGGGCGGTGCGCTGCGTCGTGCGTACCTTGCCCATGTCTTTGAGTTCACGCCGCAGCTTCGACATTTGATCGCGCACTCGGCGGCGATCTGTCTCGAGCTTTGTCTCACCAGGACCACGCGTGCCGACACCGCCAGTTCCGCCACCAGCACGGCCGCCCGCTTGACGGCTCAGGGTTTCACCCCAGCCACGCAGTCGAGGAAGCATGTACTCCATCTGCGCCAGCGAAACTTGAGCCTTGCCTTCGCGACTACGCGCGTGCTGGGCAAAGATGTCCAAGATGAGCCATGTGCGATCGACCACCTTGACCTTGATGGTTTCCTCGAGCTTTCGCAGCTGGCTCGGGGTGAGCTCGCCGTCACAAATCACAGTGTCGGCGCCTTCGGCTACGACAATTTGGCGCAGCTCTTTGACTTTGCCCGAACCAATGAACGTCGCGGAGTCGGGGGCCTCACGGCGCTGAATCAATGCGTCGACCACGGTACAGCCGGCCGTCTCAGCAAGACGCGCTAGTTCGGTCATCGAGCGTTCGGCTTCGCCAATCGATCCTTGAGTCCAGACACCGACGAGAACAACTCTCTCAAGAAGAAGTTTTCGGTACTCGACTTCGGTGATGTCTTCAAGTTCGGTAGATAGACCTTCAACTCGACGCAGAGCGCGGCGCTCTTCTAGTTCGAACTCACCTTTGTCGAGTTCATAACCGTCAGGCGTAAAACTCATCGAGCAATCCACATATCAGGCGACAAAACACCCGTCGCAACAATCTCGGCAGGTCCGTTCAAGGTAATCATGCCGCGCTCGTCTTCGTCGACGGTGAGAGTTCCGCCAGGAACATCGACGCGCCAGCTCGTATCGCCAGACGCATCAGCACGGCGACGAGCTGCCCATGCCACTGCACACGCACCGGTGCCGCACGACAGCGTCTCCCCCACTCCGCGCTCAAACACACGCATAGCGACATGGCGGTCAGCCACCTCGACTACGAATTCGACGTTTGCCCCGTGGGGGTATGCGGCAGCTGGAGCAACCGTCGGCGCCTCGAGCAGAGTGCCGGCATCCTCGAGAGACTGGACGAAAACCACAGCATGCGGGTTAGGAAGTTCAACGCCAGAGCCAGTCCAGACATGCCCGCCTACGCGCACTGAAATCGGCGCATCGGATGAGATCGGATGAGAGAGTCCCATTGCCACCGAGTAATGGCCGTCCTCGAGAACGCGTACGTGCTTAGCGCCGCCACGCGTAGCCACGATGAACTCATCGGAAGTCACGCGACCAGTGGTCCTCAGGAAGTGAGCAAATACCCGAACGCCATTGCCGCACATCTCAGCGATTGAGCCATCGGCATTTCGGTAATCCATAAACCACGGCGCGACATCCGCAAGGGCTGCCACATCTGCGTCGCCTGCGAACGCGGTCGGAACGACGCGCAAGATTCCGTCGGCACCAATGCCTTTACGGCGATCAGTAATGCGGCGCACTTGCTCTGCAGTGATGAGCAACTGGCCAGCATCGTCAGGAATGATGACGAAGTCATTTCCCGTGCCGTGGCCCTTAGCAAATGTGATGCTCATGCGCCTAGCGTAAGCGTTGGGCTTGAGCTTGGTGGTACCCAATCTCGATCTGCTCGAGCGCATAGGACCACGCATTGCGCGGAGAATGCGTCGCGGCGAAGTCGCGCATTTCCTGCAGGTGTTCGGGATGCTCAAGCAGCTGCACCAATCGAGCCTGCACGGCGCTGTCAGAGCGCTCGAGGTATCCGTCGGTACCTGCAGTGATGAACTCCGTGAATCCGGTGCCCGCACGACCAAGCACGGGCAGTCCTGCTGCTCTTGCCTCAATTGCGGCCAACCCAAACGATTCTCGAACGCTCAGCTGAACGAACACGTCGCCTGTTGCATAGAGATCCGCCAGGGCGGCCCGACTCAAGCGGCCAGGCAAGACGACGACGCCCTCCAGGCCTGCCTTCTCGATCCTTTGACGGGCTCGCTCAAGTGCTGGTCCGCTGCCAGCGATCGTGAATCGCGGTGCGTTGTCGCCGAGAAGTCGATGGAGATTGGCGGCGATTGTGATGAGCGGCAGTACGCGCTTACGCGGGGCGAATCTGGTGGCACTCACAACATGGAAACGGCGACCATGCCGCTCATCACGCGGAGTCCAACCAGACAGGTCCACACCGTTGCCCGTGACCAACACGTCGGCCTGCGCGGCTTGTCGGACTGGCGCCGCGGCTGCTTCGCTGACCGCACTCAGAGCTGTCCAGCGCGACCACCCCAACGCGCGATTGGCTACGCCGTACATCCGCTTGGCCAACGGCCCCCACATCGAATGCACGGTGGTGAGGACGGGCAGGTGGGCCTTATGTGCGGCTTGGATGCCTGACCATGCAAAGAAGCTCACCGAGCCGACGTGGACATGCACGACATCAGGCTTGATCTGTGCCAGCGCCTCCGAGATGACCCGCTGAGCGCGTGGGTGAAGTGGCAAGTCCGCAGGAAGAGGAAAAGTCAGTCGATGGAGAGTGATGCCATCATCCAGCACCTCGTGCGCGGCTGAAGGCAGGCGGGTCGCCGTGATGACATGCACCTCGTGACCCACTTCGCGCTGAGCCTTAGCCAGTCCATTGACCTGCACCTCGATGCCACCGAGCCGAGGCAGGTAGCAGTCAGAGATATGGACGATGCGCACTGCCCAAACTTATGCCGTGTCAGGCGTCGAGAGTTTCGAAGGGCAAAATAGCGTCATGGCCACCGTGGTATTCGTGCATGCGCACCCTGACGATGAGGCGATCCTCACGGCAGGCACCATGCATGCGTTGGTCCAGGCAGGGCACCGCGTTGTCCTCGCGCTCGCGACCGACGGCGCCGCTGGCCTCACCGACGACTTTCATTCCGGCGAACTCGGAAATCGTCGACTCGCAGAATCCCAGGCAGCGGCCGACGCAATCGGCATCGCTCGTCGGCAATGGCTCGGATTTGCTGACTCTGGACTCGATGCTCAGGCAACAAGCTCGCTGACATCGTTGTGCGCAGCTTCTCTCGACGAGTGTGCAGAGCGTCTGGCGCAACTGCTCAGAGAGGAAGATGCTGACGTGGTCGTGGGCTATGACGCTCGCGGTGGCTACGGCCACCCTGATCACGTGCGGATACACGAGATGACTCATCGCGCGGCTGCTCTGCACGCAACCCCGTACGTCTTCGAGGCCACACTCAGTCGCAACAAGATCCGACGTGCGATTTCGTGGGCGGCACCGCTGGGCACACTTTTCGGGATTGATGCGGTGAACAATCTCCTCAACGGCTTTAGCGATGAGTCGGAGATTGCGATTGAAGTTGATGTGAGGTCTCATCGCGCGATCAAGAAAGAATCGATGCGCGCTCATGCATCGCAGACCGTAGGCGGCGCACTTCCCCGCAGTCTGCAGCTTTTCCTTGGCTTGCCCGATTCGCTCTTCGATTACGCACTCGGTCGCGAGTACTTCAATCAGACTGCCGGCGACGCTGAGAGTCTGCTCTCACAACTTCCGTCAGCGACGAGCCGTCGCCACGATTGAGGTCGCAAGCTCAGCGATGTCTGTGGCATCGAAAGGCAGCCACGCAACTTTCTTGTCGCGATTAAACCATTGCATCTGACGTTTAGAGAACTTGATGGTGGCATCAGCAATCAACGTTTGCGCTGACTCTGCTGAGATTTCACCAGCGTTGAACTGAGAGACTTCGCGGTATCCCAGCGCTCGACTTGCAGTCGGCGTGGCTGGCAAGCCTGCAGCGTCGAGAGCACTGACTTCAGCCGGCCAGCCTTGTTCCCACATCACGCTGGTGCGTCGGCGAATTCGATCCGCAATATCTGTCCGACCTGCAGCGACGCCAATGCGCACATCGCTAAACATCGAATGTGGCTCCGGCATCTCCGCCCTAAACGGCGCTCCCGTCAGTTCGATGACCTCAAGCGCTCGTACCACGCGTCGCGAGTTGCCTGGCAAGATCAGACTCGCTGCGGTGGAATCACGATCTGCCAGCATCTGATGAAGCCACTCAGCACCGTGTTCCTCAAGCAAATCGTTGTACTTCTGTCGCACCGCTGGGTCAGTCGCAGGAATATCCAGCTCGTCGAGCACCGCTCTGACGTACAGACCACTACCGCCGACACAGATAGCCAGGCGCCCGCGCGAGTTGATGTCTCCGATGGCCGCATGCGCCCACGACTGGAAGTCAGCTACCGACGCATTGAATTCGATGTCGACGACATCGATGAGGTGATGAGGAATGCTCGCGCGTTCGTCGGCAGACGGCTTCGCGGTGCCGATGTCCATGCCGCGATAGATCTGGTACGCATCGAGATTGACGATTTCGGCGTCGAACCTTTTTGCCAACTCCAACGAGAGCGCAGTCTTGCCGGCCGCCGTCGGTCCAACGATGCTGACGACCTGCAGTTCAGACATGACTAAGCCAGCGACCGTTCGGCCGATTCAACAACGTTGGCGATCAACATCGCGCGAGTCATGGGACCAGTGCCGCCTGGCATCGGAGCCACAAATCCTGCGACGTCGCGAACTGAAGGATGAAGATCACCGAGCAGGCCAGCTGGAGTGCGCGTGATACCGACGTCCAAGAGTGCAGCACCCGGCTTGATCATGTCTGCGGTGATCATGTGAGGCACGCCCGCAGCTGCCACGACGATGTCTGCTCGCTTGAGATGACTGTCAAGGTCTTTCGTACCGGTGTGGCATAGCGTCACTGTCGCGTTTTCTGTGCGTCGAGTAAGCAAGAGTCCCAACGGACGTCCGACGGTGACACCTCGACCAACGACGACGACCTCAGCTCCGTCAATCGCTACGTCATATCGGCGAAGCAGCTCGACGCAGCCGCGAGGAGTGCATGGCAGCGGTGCATCAATTCCGAGAACGAGTCTGCCGAGATTCATTGGATGCAAGCCGTCCGCATCCTTGTCTGGGTCCATCGCTTCGAGTACCGCATTGGAATCTAGACCCTTAGGCAACGGCAGTTGGACGATGTAGCCGGTGCATTCGGCCGAGTTGTTGAGGTCGCGTACCGCAGCCATGACGTCAGCTTGAGTCGCTGTCTCAGGCAGGTCCACCCGAATACTCGCGATACCAACCTCAGCACAGTCGCGATGCTTCCCGCCCACGTACGACACCGAGCCCGGATCCTCACCAACGAGCACAGTGCCGAGACCAGGTGTGACACCAGCAGCTTTGAGCTTTGCCACGCGGGCAGCGAGGTCCTGCTTGACCGCTGCGGCAGTCGCGACGCCATCAAGAATTACAGCTGACATGCAGTCTCCTACTTAAAGATGATGGTGCGATCGCCCGACAAGTACACACGATGCTCGGCGTGCCAACGTACGGCACGAGCAAGGGCTTGGGCCTCAACGTCGCGACCGACAGCGGCCAATTGTTCTGGAGTGTGGGCGTGGTCGACGCGAGCCACTTCCTGTTCGATGATCGGACCTTCGTCGAGATCGCTCGTGACGTAGTGCGCCGTCGCACCGATTAGCTTCACGCCGCGCTCATGAGCCTGGTGATACGGCTTGGCACCCTTAAACGATGGCAAGAATGAGTGGTGAATATTGATGATGCTGCCAGAGAAGTCACGGCAGAAATCGTCGGACAGGATTTGCATGTAGCGAGCAAGAACAATCAAGTCGATGTTGTGCTCGGCGACGAGTGACCGCATCGTTGCTTCCGCTTCGCTCTTCGAATCAGCCGTCACTGGCACGTGAACAAATGGAATTCCGTACCAAGCCGCCATCTCTTCGAGATCGCGGTGATTGCTCACAATCAAAGGAATCTCAACATCGAGCGCGCCTGAGCGATGACGAAACAGCAAATCGTTGAGGCAATGCTCGTACTTGCTCACCATCAGCATCACCCGCTCTTTGCGGGCAGTGTCGACGAGCTTCCATTTCATGCCGAACCGCTCAGCGACTGCAGCGAAGGCGCCTCGGACATTGTCGAGATTGGTGCTGTCGGCAACATCGAATGCCACGCGCATGAAGAACAACTTGGTGTCGCGGTCCTCATATTGCTGGCTCTCGGTGATATTGCCGCCCACGGTCACGATGAATGAACTCACCGAATGAACGATTCCCGACTGGTCTGGGCACGAAAAGCCCAATGTGAGTGACTGTGCCATTAGTGGGTGCTCCGCCTCGCGAGATTGCCGATCTGAATAAGAGAAGTTGGTTCTGCGCCTTGCGATGCTTCCCAGGCATCGCCTGCGCGAGTCCGACGCAACTGAACGTCCTCATCGGCAAGCAGGTGATACGGCGCGGCGTATGTGACGGTTGCACTCAAGACATCGCCTGGTCGCACCTCAACGCCCGCTGGTGGAGTCACGTGAACAAGTCGGTAATCGGCCGAGCGGCCGGAGAGACGTTGCGTTGCTTCGTCTTTCTTGCCTTCACCGTCGGCGATGAGCACTTCGACTCGGCGTCCAACCTGGGCCTTGTTCTCTTCCCACGTGATGCCATTGGCGAGTGCCACCAAACGATCGAAGCGTTCGGTCACTACCTCAGGTGCCACCTGATCCAGCATTTCGGCCGCCGGGGTGCCAGGACGCTTGGAGTACTGGAAAGTGAACGCGGCAGCGAAGCGCGCTTGGCGTACGACCTCGAGGGTCTGTTCGAAATCTTCTTCAGTCTCGCCTGGGAATCCGACGATGATGTCGGTCGAGATGGCAGCGTCTGGCATCGCAGCGCGCACTCGCTCGATGATGCCAAGGTAGCGCTCTTGACGGTAGGAACGCTTCATCGCCGCGAGAATGCGATCGCTACCTGACTGCAGAGGCATGTGTAGCTGGTGCATCACGTTGTGAGTCTCGGCCATTGCCGCAATGACGTCGTCGCTGAACTCTTTTGGATGTGGGCTCGTGAATCGAACCCGCTCAAGGCCCTCGATGTCTCCACACGCTCGAAGCAGTTTTGAAAACGCCTCACGATCGCCGAATTCGACGCCATACGCGTTGACGTTCTGACCCAGCAAGGTGATTTCCATGACGCCCTGGTCGACGAGCATCTTGATTTCATTGAGGATGTCGCCAGGTCGGCGATCTTTCTCCTTGCCGCGCAGCGCTGGCACGATGCAAAACGTGCAGGTGTTGTTGCAGCCAACACTGACGCTCACCCACGCGGCATACGCGCTCTCGCGCTTGCTCGGGAGAGTGCTTGGAAATGCTTCGAGGGACTCTGCGATTTCGATCTGAGCCTCGCGCTCAATCCGCGCGCGCTCGAGCAAGATCGGCAGTGCCGCCAGATTGTGAGTACCGAACACCGCATCTACCCACGGTGCTCGCTTAATGATCTGACCTTGGTCCTTTTGAGCCAAGCAGCCGCCGACCGCGATTTGCATGTCCGGGTTCTCGAGCTTGAGTGCGCGAAGTTGACCGAGGTTCCCGTACAGCTTGTTGTCCGCGTTCTCGCGGACAGCGCACGTGTTGAGGACGATGACGTCAGCCGGCATCTCGGCGGTCTGGCGGACCAGACCTTCAGCCTCGAGCAAGCCAGCGAGGCGTTCGCTGTCATGAACGTTCATCTGGCAGCCAAAAGTTCGCACTTCGTAGGTGCGTGGCTTCTCAGAGAGTTCGGTCATAGCGGGCGAAGTCTAAGCGAGCGACTACAAGCCGAGTTTTGTGGCTAAAGCCAGTTCGCACGCTTGAACTTGAGATACAGCAAGCCACACAAGACCGCCATAAAGCCGATCACCATGAAGTAGCCGTTTTCCGAGTGAAGTTCGGGCATATTGTCGAAGTTCATGCCGTAGACACCGGCGATGGCGGTCGGACCAGCGGCGAGGGCCACCCACGCTGAGATTTTGCGCATGTCCTCGTTTTGCTGAAGTTGCACTTGGGTCATGTCTACGGCGATTGCGGAGGCAATCAGCGAATCAAGGCTGGAGACGAGGTCAGCCGCGCGATTGAGATGGTCATCGATATCGCGGAAGAAGAGTCGCACTTCTTCAGGGATGCTGAGAAGGCGGTCACGCGCTAACTGATTAGTGATGGGGCGCAAGGGATCTGCTGCTCTGCGAAATTCGATGACTTCGCGCTTCAGGAAATATAGCTCTTGAGAGTACGACGCCCGAACATTCGAAAATACTTTTGCCTCGATCTGCGAAACATCGTGCTCGAGTTCGAGAGCGATGTGTTGATACACGTCGATGATGCGGTCGAGTACAGAATGCACCACCGCGTAGGGACCGAGTTTGAGGTGAGCCGGATCGTGTTCGATGCTTGAACGCACGCCAGCGAGATCCGCACCTTCACCGTGACGGACCGTCACGACGAAGTCAGGTCCCACGTAGAACATGAGATCACCAGTCTCAACTTGGCTCGTGGTCTCTTCGTAGAACAGGGTCTTCAAGACGACGAATTCGAGCTGCCCGTAGTCCTCAATCTTGGGACGCTGCTGCGCATGGAGAGCATCTTCCACCGCGAGAGGATGAAGTTCGAAAATCTTGGCAATCGCCTGAAACTCTGCGTCGACTGGGTCCTTAATACCGACCCAGACAAAGCCGCCTTCCCGGCGAGTCTCCGCATACAGCTCGGCGACGTCGTCAGAACCTCGAACCCGTAGTCCATCGCGGTACGACACAGCATTGATAAGCACTTGCGGATGCTCCCATATTGAAGATGTCACCACTGCGACTGACACGTCACAGAATGTGAACGTGAGTAACTAACTCAACGTTATTAAAGTTTCGATTTAGGGCTCTCACCTTGAGCGACCT
>JBDLPZ010000207.1:0-2814 GCA_039800825.1 Actinomycetota bacterium | reverse complement strand
AGGGGCTTCCAGTTCCAAACGGTGACACGTTCGAATGGGACGCTAAGTCGACCTACGTTCGCAAGCCTCCGTATTTCGATGGCATGCCACGCGATCCTCAGCCTGTCCATGACATCGCTGGTGCGCGGGTTCTAGCCAAGCTTGGTCACTCGGTGACGACTGACCATATTTCGCCGGCCGGCTCGATCAAGCCTGGCACTCCAGCTGCTCAATACCTCGAGGCCAACGGTGTTGCGAAGGCGGACTACAACTCGTACGGATCACGCCGCGGCAACCACGAAGTCATGATACGTGGCACCTTCGCGAACATCCGTTTGAAGAATCTCTTGCTCGACGGAGTTGAAGGCGGCTACACGCGTGACTTCACGCAGGCAGATGCGCCGCAGTCATTCATTTACGACGCCGCTCAGAATTACCACGCAGCAGGTGTGCCGCTGGTGATCTTGGCCGGCAAGGAATACGGCTCGGGCTCATCGCGCGACTGGGCTGCCAAGGGCACTGCGCTTCTCGGCGTCAAAGTTGTGATTGCTGAATCATATGAACGAATTCACCGCTCGAATCTGATCGGCATGGGCGTTCTTCCGCTTCAGTTCCCGGACGGAGAGACTGCAGATTCACTCGGATTGAGTGGACGCGAGACCTTCAGCTTCGAAGGCATCGCAACTCTCAATGAGGGCTCAACGCCGAAGACGATTCGCGTGACCGCGGTCGACGAATCGGGAGCATCGAAGTCATTCGATGCAGTCGTGCGCATCGATACGCCAGGTGAGGCGGACTACTTCCGTCACGGCGGCATCCTTCAGTACGTGCTGCGGTCACTGCTCTAGGAGAGCATCTCTCAGCGATTGTCAGAGGGGTTCGTCATAGTCTGCCTATGACGAACCCCTCTGCTGTATCTACGAACTGGTGGCCCACTTCGGTGCCGCCAGTGGGTCATCCGCGCCACATCGAACTTCTCCAGAAGTGGTGCCTTGACCAAGCGCCTTCGGTGCTTCGTGAATACCCGGTGGTGCACCGGCATCTAGCGGTCTTGCTGCTCCTCACGCGCAATCACCTTGAAGGCTGCCTGCACTCTGCTCGCCAGGCCTACAGCCAGATGCGAGTCCAGCTAGCGCCCCTACAAGCTCCCGAGACGGTGGCCGCCGCCCTGACTGCTACGGCCGCGATCGGTAAGGACTATGCGCAGTCGTTGGCATTTGTGGACGAAATGTGGGCGGCGCATATTGAGCCGGAGTAGTTCATCTGCACATTTGTGCATTTGGTGCCTAAGATTGGCCTCGATGAGAGGTGAGGCATGCAGCTCCAAGACATTCAAGGTCCATCGCAGTTGCGAAGGCTATCCCTGGCGCAGATTGATGCGCTCGCTGCCGAAATACGTCAGCAGCTGATTAGTGCGGTTTCTCGGACTGGCGGTCACCTTGGACCAAATCTCGGTGTAGTCGAGCTGACCTTGGCCATCCATCGCGTCTTCGATTCTCCGCGCGACAAAATCGTCTTCGATACCGGCCATCAGGCCTATGTCCACAAAATGCTTACCGGTCGAGCAGATCAGTTTTCATCACTGCGCCAACAAGGTGGCCTGAGCGGCTATCCAAGTCGATCCGAGAGCGAGCATGACATTGTCGAAAACTCGCACGCTTCCACAGCGCTTTCGTGGATTGATGGAATCGCCGACGGCTTAGCTCTCAGAGACGTCTCCGCGCATGTTGTCGGCGTCATTGGTGATGGCGCGATGACGGGCGGCATGGCTTGGGAGGCCTTGAACAACATCGCAGGCAAAACGCAACGACCACTCGTCATCATCGTCAATGACAACGGTCGCTCGTATTCACCCACCGTGGGCGGGTTGGCTCATCATCTGTCGACGCTGCGCACATCGGGTGGCTACGAGCGTTTCCTGCAGTGGGGTAAGCGCACTCTGCATCGCACTCCAGTGCTCGGCCGCCCTATCTTCAAAGCATTGCATGGTCTGAAGCGCGGTCTGCGTGACATGGTCATTCCAGAAGGCCTGTTTCAAGATTTGGGTTTGAAGTACATCGGACCGGTGGATGGTCATGACGTTGCTGCGCTTGAGCGAGCCTTGATCCGGGCGCGTGACTTTGCTGGTCCCGTGATCGTTCATTGCATTACGTCTAAAGGGCGCGGCTACGTGCACGCCGAAGCGGACATCGCTGATCATTTCCACGGTATCGCGGCAATCAACGCAGAAACTGGCCAGCCACTCAAGGTGGTTGATAACACATGGACGCAGGCGTTTTCCGACGCGATTGTTCGAATTGGTGAACATCGCGATGACGTCGTCGCGTTGACTGCGGCGATGATGGCGCCGACTGGCCTGGATGCATTCTCGCGGCGTTTTCCCGACCGCACTTTCGATGTTGGAATCGCAGAACAGCACGCCGTCACGTCAGCTGCGGGAATGGCATACGCAGGCCTTCATCCAGTGTTTGCCGTATATGCCACTTTCCTCAACCGGGCCTTCGACCAGGTCTTGATGGACTGCGCTCTGCATAAGGCCGGTGTGACATTTGTTCTCGATCGGGCAGGCATCACCGGTGATGATGGCGCTAGCCATAACGGAGTCTGGGATATGGCCGTGTTTCAGGCGGTGCCGGGCTTAAGCATCTTCGCACCACGAGATGGTGCTGCCCTAGAACGCGCGCTTCAGCGCAGCGTGAGCATCGAAGATGGCCCGAGCATTGTTCGCTTCCCTAAGGGCGCGCTGCCTCCGGTTGTTCCCGCAGTGCGAAACACCGACGATGGCCTTGAGGTGCTTCGAGAGGGCAGGGGAGACGTTCTCATTGTCGCGGTGGG
>JBDLPZ010000206.1:0-4944 GCA_039800825.1 Actinomycetota bacterium | reverse complement strand
CGACGATGAGCCAGACGCGAGGCATTACTTGTTCACACCCGAGTAGCTATGCAGACCAGGGAACAGAATGTTGACGATGAAGAAGTTGAAGATGATCGTCGAGAACGCAATCAGCGCGATGTAGGCAGCGCGATTGCCCTTCCAGCCCACGGTGATGCGCGCATGCAAGTACGCGGCGTAGCCGACCCATGTAATGAACGACCAGGTCTCTTTAGGGTCCCAACCCCAGTAACGGCCCCACGCACTGCGCGCCCAGATGGCGCCGGCGACGACGGTGAAAGTCCACAGCGGAAACACGAATGCGTGCAGTTTGTAGGAGAAGAGGTCCAACACTTGTGAGCTCGGAACGCGGCGTGCGACCTTCTCCAAGCGGCCAGGTTCCTTGCCGTCAGCGATGCGCTGCTCAACATGGCTGGCCATCAACTGCAAGATAGAGACAGAGGCACCGATGGTGAAGACACCTGCAGACACAATGGCCGCGGACACGTGGATCAAGAGCCAGTACGACTTCAACGCCGGAATCAGCTGAGCAGACTCGGTGTAGAGCACAGTGATCGCGAGACCCAGCGTCAACAGCGCAGGCAAGATGATGAAGAGACCGAGCCAGCGCACGTCGCGGCGCAGAGACACAGCCAAGAACACAATCATGATCCCGAAAGTGCCAGTGATGCTGAACTCGTACATGTTGCCCCACGGCACACGACCCGCAGACAAACCGCGCAGCAGCTCGCCAGCGCCGAGCAAAATCGTGCCCAACCAGCTCAACGACATTGAGATGTTGCCTGCTTTGCGGCCGTTTTCAGGATTCGTCTCACGATCACGTCCCTGAGCGAACGAGGCAGCGAAGCTGAACATCGCAAACGTGTAGGCACCCATCGACCCGTACACGAACATGTTGCTCGCTTGGGCGAAAGTCTCGTTAATTGCCATTAGTCCTGCGACTCCTCAGTGCCTTGTGAGGGCGATTTTGGCACATTCAAAATGTCGCGGCACTGAGAATCCACTTCAGTGACCACATCGCTGACATCGCCGTCTTCGTAACGCGACATCGCACCGATTTCGACGGCTACTCGGCCATCGCGGTCAACCACGCGCACCCAGACTCGGCGGCGCTGCACGTACAAGCTGCCGATAACGCCCACAATCGCGAGCAAGGCACCTGCAAGGGCAAAGTTCTGGCCAGGATCTGACGAGATGTTGAAGGTGGCGAACTGATCGACACCCACGAATGTGACACTGCCGACTCCGTCGGGAAGCGTCCACGTCTCACCTGGACTGATTTCTTCAAAATCAATCCGCTTGAGCTTGGACTTGTCGAGTGTGTAGACGTTTTGAGGTGCACCCGAGTCCAAGCCCAAGTCGCCTGTCCACGCAGACATAAAAAGCATTGGATCGAGCAAGTCAGGAAACAGCGAGTGTGGTCCACGCGTCTCAGTCACAACACCTGTCGGCGCAAAAATCGCCTGAATGCCGAGTTGTGGTGACATGTCGGCCACCTTGACGACGCCGGTCGACGTGAAGTTTGGATCTTGTGGCAAGAAGACGACGGTGTCATCGAAGACCACCGCGCCATTGCCATCCTTAATTAAGAAATGCGGCGCATAGCCATGTCCGATGAGAAACACCGACGCGTTACCGACATTGAGTGGTGAGTTCACCCCGATGACGGCAGTCTGTTCTTCGGCAGTGGGCGTCTCGCGGAATCGCACATGCGCGGCAAAGTCGCGAGCTGCGCCAATCTGCGTGCCCTCGGCCTCGTACTGGACCTTGAGGTCGTCCAACGCGATGTTGAACGGAACCAAGTCGTCGGTGGTAAACAGTCGTCCAGGCGAAAACGAGTCGTACTGCGCAATCACGTTCGACGCCGACGTACCTTCACGCACGATGACTTGGCCTCGGTAACTGAAAGCGGAACCGAAGGCCACAGACACCAAAATCAGCACGACAGCGATGTGAAAAATGAGATTGCCCGTCTCGCGCAGATAGCCGCGCTCCGCGCTAACAAACTCTCCATCGAGGACTTCAACGCGCCAACGCTTCGAGCGAAGCTGCTGCGCAATCTGCGGGAATAGTCGCGCTGACGCTGCATCAGCCGAACCCGAAACCTCAAACGAGGACGAATAATCGAGCTTCAGAAGATTGCGGGGAGCGGCTGGCGGCTGCGAGCGCAATGCGCGCCAATGAATCGCGATGCGCGGCAAGATGCAGCCGACCAGCGAGGTCATTAGCAACAAGTAAATCGCGCTGAACCAGACACTGCCGTACACATCGAAGAATCCGAACCGATCAAGCCACGGACCTGTCGTCGGATTGTCGGCGAGATACGAATTGACCTTGCCGATCGAGGTCGTGCGCTGCGGGAAGATTGAACCCGGTACTGCTGCCACAGCGAGCAAGAACAACAGTTGCAAAGCGACGCGCATCGTCGTGAGCTGCCGCCAGAACCAACGCAGCCAGCCCCCAACGCCGAGAACGATCTCGGGCTGTTCCTGAGTCATAGGAGCACTCCCGTGCCAGCGGCCCATTCACGCAAGATCGCAGTGACGTCGCTCCACAAACCACTGACCAGCGCGAAGCCAATGAGCACCAAGAAAGCGCCACCGATGCGCGTAATCAATCGACTGTGCTGGCGCAAGAACTTTGTCGCGACGAGCGAGCGGCGGTACGCCAGCCCGATCAACACGAACGGAAGACCCAGGCCGACGCAGTATGCGAGCGCCAATAGAGCGCCGCGCACAGCGTTAGCTTCAGTGAACGCCAACGTCTGCACTGCAGCGAGCGTCGGCCCCACGCACGGCGCCCAACCCAGACCGAAAAGGAAACCGAGCAGCGGCGCAGTCCACACTCCGTCGCGAATCCGAACCCGCAGACGCATGTCTTGTTGCATCGCTGGCACCCAGCCGAGATAGCCCGCGCCCATGACGATGACGAGCAGGCCAAGGCCAATCGAGAATGGACGCTCGTTGCGCAAAAACCAGTTGCCCAGCTGCCCAAACAACAGACCGTAGGACACGAAAAGAAAACTAAATCCGCCGACGAACCCAAGAGTGCCAACGAGAATGCGGGAGCGACCGCGCAGCGTTGCGTCCGCTGCCTGAATCTCGGTGTGACTCAAACCAGTGATGTACGAGAAGTAGCCAGGCACCAGCGGAAGCACGCACGGGCTGACGAATGACAAGAAGCCAGCCGCAATCGCAATCGGCACTGCTAACAACAGTGAGCCGTCGAAGACGGTCTCGGCCGCCGACATCAACATCATGCCGATTCCTCTAGCAGCGACTTCAGCATCGACTTAAGAAGTACCGGGTCAGCAGCACCAAGAACCCAGCCAGCGACGCGACCTTTGCGATCAATCAAAATGCTGCTCGGAACCGTCGACGATGGGACGCCAGAAATGCTCGAAACAATCAACGAATCGAAGTCAGCGACCTGACGAAAACTAATCTTCTGCGCGCTCGTGAAAGCAGTTACCGACGTTGCCGTGGTTCGCGTCGCAACTCCGACGATTTCAAGACCGTCACGTCCCAGAGTCTCTGAAAGCTTTTGGAGATCAGGAAATTCCTTACGACATGGCGCACACCAAGGGCCCCAGACGTTGAGTAGAACCACGCTGCCACGCGCAGACTCAACCGACCAAGTCGCCGCAGGGCTGATTCCGTCGAAGACGAGTTCTGGAGCAGCGGTTCGTTCAGATTCTTCTCGAAGAACTGCGCTGCCGTCTGCGGCCACAAAGCCAACTTCGTTTGGGTTGTTAGCAGGTGTATTGCTCGCGCAGCCAGACAACAGTGCTGCTGCAAAGAGCACAACAACAAATCGTCGGAACAAAATCATGCGCCTTTACCGCGGGTCGAAATCGCGACGAGATCAGCGGCCGGCTCGTCATAGGTGACAGCGACGAGTTTGTCGCCTTCGTAATGGAAAGACGTCACAGACGCGAGATTGCACTGACGGCGACGCGGGTCATGAGCGAACATCCGCTTCTCGGCATCGAGGCGCGCAATCCAAATAGGCAGTTGATGTGAGACACACACGGCTTCGTGGCCGCGAGCAGCATCGCGAGCAGACTCAATCGCAACGCGCATTCGCGCAGCCAAGTCCACATACGGCTCGCCCCACGAAGGCTTAAAAGGATTCCACAAGTGACGCCACGTCGAAGGCATGCGCAAGACACCGTCGCCGACCGAGACGCGTTCGCCTTCGAAAACGTTGTCAGCTTCGATCAGGTTGAGATCTGTCGCAATCGGCAGACCATGTGCCTGTGCCGTCGGGCCAGCTGTCTGCTGTGCGCGCTCAAGCGGCGAAGCGACGACGTATGTGATGTCTTTAGACGCGAAGTACTCACCAGCGCGCTCAGCCATTTGTTCGCCGAGAGACGACAATCTGAAGCCTGGCAACCGGCCGTACAAAATCTTGGTCGGGTTGTAGACCTCACCATGACGCATGACATGGACTGTCGTGCGTTCAGTCATGATGACTCCTCACAGATTGACCCCGCTGGACCTAGTCGGACTAGGTGACCTTACGCCGAACCGTGGTGCGACGACGACTCGGGCGCCACGACGTCTCACCCTGTGCAACAGCGACGTCACGCAGGCCTGCGCCATGCTCTGCGACCGCGCTCAAGAGGTCCTCAAGCACCGGCTCAGCTGCCATCACATCGACATGCAGGCCATGCTCTTCGCAAGTCTTGGCAGTCTGTGGTCCGATGCACGCGACGACTGTCGCGGGGTGCGGCTTGCCGGCGATACCGACGAGGTTGCGGACCGTGGCTGATGATGTGAAGAGCACTGCATCGAAGCCGCCAGACTTGATGGCGTCACGAATCTCGGCTGCTGGCGGCGCTGCACGGACAGTGCGGTATGCCGTCACATCATCGACTTCCCAGCCGAGCTCAACCAGGCCAGCCGCAAGCGACTCAGTCGCGATATCGGCGCGAGGCAAGAA
>JBDLPZ010000205.1:0-7154 GCA_039800825.1 Actinomycetota bacterium | reverse complement strand
GGGCGGGTTGTGGATAAGAAGCAGTCTCGTGAGGGAAACCGCCATCAACTCTGTGGATTTCCGACTGTTATGAACTTGTTTCACGCAGCGGGAGAAGAGTCGTCGCTGTGTGTAACTAGCCGATTACTCAGCGGAAGTGTTCTTTACAAAACCCGATGGATCTTCGAGATCGTCGACCGAGGGCAAGAAGTCAGGATGGCGCCACATTTCGTCGCGCGCCGCCGAACCCACGAGCTCCGCGACACTCTGCCAAAACGCAGTCGCTTGTCTCATCAATCGCGGACGGAGCTCAAGACCGACCAGGTTCGCGAATGCGCGCTCCGCCGGCCCGCCAGAAGCACGTCGACGGTTCATCGTCTCAGACAATGCCGCGACACTTCCGAGTCTCGAATCCAGACTCGCGGCCACGACCGCTGCAACCCAGCCCTCGATAAGCGCGACCCTGAACTCGAGTCGCTCCAGCTGACGCTGTTGCTCCGGCGTTGCTGCGGGAGTGAAAACACCGCTGGCCATAATTTCTTGCATGCTTTCCGGCCGAGATGGGTCGATACTTCCCATCGCCTCGCTGATGCGCTCTCGATCAAACGTAAGCCCGCGCGCGTAACCAGCAACCAAGTCGATGAGGTCAGCCTTGAGCCAAGGGTTGGCCGCGAAAAGCCGCTGTACAGCTGCTTCGCGAGCAGCCACAAACATCAGTACATCGGCTGCCGGCAATTCGTTTCCAGCAGCGAACGTCGTGACATGATTTGGGAAGACCGCAGGGATGTTGTCAGCCGAGAGTGGCAAGCCAATTTCGCCGCCTGCCAACAAGTCCGCGGACAACGCCGCCAGGCCATTGCCCATCTGCATGCTGGTCGTGACTGACGACATTTGCTTGGCCATGTTCATCATCGGACCGAGCATCGATTTCACTTCCTCTGGCAGCGACTCGGCAGCATCGGCGGACAAGCTCGTCACGGTGTTGGTCATGCCTTCGGCAATCGGGTTGATTATTGGCTGCCACGCAGCGAGCGTGTTTTCGACCCACTCAGAGCGACTCCACGCGTGAGCTTTAAGCGACGAGGCAGGGAACGAGGTGTTGGGATCGAGCCAGGTTTGGGCGAGCGAGACTGCATTTTCAACAGCGGTTCGTTGCGCCTCGACAATAGAAGGGTCCGACTCGGCGGCGATTGCTTGGCGTGCGACATCTCGGATCGTCGACCACGAAACGACCTCTCCACCATCGACGCCTGATCGCTTCATCGCTGCACCCAGCTGTGAGAGCATGTCGCCGAGAGAGTTGAGGTCGAACGGCTGATTGCCGTCATCGCCTGGCGTGAATCCGAACGGAACCTGGTTCATTTGAACCCTTTCATAGCCGATATTGAGTCATAACGACGAAGCTAAGCCACTTGTTCCCGCTAATCCCCGCTAGCCTATGCAAATCTAGTGCTCGCGATCGAAGGGGAGACCATGCCGAACGGCGTCAGTGTTTTGCTGTGGCTGCTGTTTCCTATCGTCGTGACGACTCTTTCGTGGTACCTGCTGCGCCGTCGTGCTCGTCAGAACCCCAATGCCGATATCAGCGCGGGCGTCTCTGAGCTTGATCGTTTCCGCGATTCTCTTCGTCAAACCAATCCGCCGCCCGGATATACCCCGCGCCGCCGACGCAGCATGCGTAGCGGCCGTAGCGCCGACCGGCGTCGATAGCGTGTTCGCAAGCTTGCGAGAGGAACTGCGGGCTCACGCTGGCTCCTACGTCTTGCTCATCGCGCTGTTTGCTGGCGTCGGACTAACGCCACTTCCATACGTCCGATCAGCGCCAGGTTCTACCTACGACGCTCTGGGCGAAATCAATGGCACCTCGCTCGTGTCGATTGAAGGCGGCTCGCAATATCCGACTGACGAAACCACCGGACAGCTGCGCATCTTGACCGTCAGCCAATGGGGCGGCCCTTACGGCACCCTGTCGTGGTTCGATGCGGCCCGTTCGCTGTGGGATCAGGCGATTTACATCATCCCGACCAAGTTCCTATTCCCGCCGGACGCCGATCCCAGTGCAGTTCGCGACGAAAGCCAGATTCAGTTCGCGAGCGCGCAGTCGTCAGCCATCGGCGCGTCCTTTAAGTATCTCGATATTCCGGTGCGCGAGTTCACGTCGATTGTGTATGTCGATGACGCGAGCCCGAACGCGAAGCTACTCAAAGTGGGCGATCAGTTAGTTTCCGCAGACGGTGAGCCGATTGCAACAATCGCCGAGTTCTCTCAGGTGATGTCCACCAAGGTAGTCGGTGACACCATCTCAGTGGTCTTGAAGCGCGGCGATCAAACCGAGAAAGTCGAACTCACGACGTACGCACGTCCTCAAGAGACCAAGGTGCGCATCGGTGTCGTGCTGCTGACTGACTTCGATCCGCCGATGAAGCTGACCTTTGGCTTATCCGAGGTCGGTGGCCCATCTGCAGGGCTCGCGTTTGCGCTTGCAATCGTCGACAAACTCAATGCGGTTGATCTCATGCGCGATCGCTCGATCGCGGTGACCGGTGAGATCGATAGCGAAGGCAACGTGGGCGCCATCGGCGGATTGCCACAAAAGATGGCGTCGGCGGTCAGAGATGGCTCGCGCTTGATGCTGTTTCCGCGCGAAAACTGTCCGATTAATCCAGACCTGGTCCCAGCTGAGCTCACGCTGGTCCCTGTGCGCACTCTCGCTGAAGCGGTCGATGTGCTCAGCTCGAAAGACTCATCTACTTACCCACAGTGCTAGTTCGCGGCAGCACGCTTCAGCGATGCTGAGTGCGCGCCGTTCACGCTCGCTTGGTAGCGTGAACTCATGAGCAATCGCAGCAAGTTTCGAGACCATTCCGCACCTGACTTTGATTCACCAAAACGGCGCGGCGCCTTCTCAATTTTCATCGGCGCAGTGGTCGTGCTGTTCGTGCTCTTCTCATCGCTGAGCGGCTTCATTACTGATCGCATGTGGTTTGAGTCGCTCGGCCAAACCACCGTGTTTGACACACTCCTCATCACAAAGATCCAGCTGTTCTTGCTGGTTGGCTTGGTCAGCTCGTTGGTGGTCGGACTCAATGTGTGGATCGCTTTCCGCAGTCGCCCGACGTATATCCCGCGAAGCGCGCTCAGCGACATTCCCGGCCTCGAGAAGACCGAGCAAGTGCTGAAGTCGATTCGTCGCATCGGTCTCATCGCGGGTCCAGCTGCTGTTGGTGTCATCATGGGCTTCGCAGCGACCGAGTCGTGGCAAGAGTGGTTGTCATATCGCAACGCTCAAGAATTTGGTCAGGCCGATGCGACTTTCGGCCTCGATCTCTCATTCTTTGTTTTCAAGTTGCCGATGCTCATGACGATTCAAAGTTGGCTCACCGCCGTGATTGTTATGTCAGTCATTGCGGCAGGGATCATTCACTTCCTCGTCGGCAATCTGCGTCCGGGTCCACGCCCTGCGAGTGGTCGCCTCAATCTCATTGTTGCCGACGTAGCGCGCCGACAGGCCGCCGTGTTGATCGGTGTCTATTTCGTTCTTCAAGCCGCTAGCCAATGGCTCGATCGCTTCAACCTGACGCTGGCCGACAACGCCGTCATCACTGGCATGACCTACGTCGATGACAACGTGCATCTGCCGGCGCTGAACATGATGGCTGGCATCTCGCTCGTGTGCGCGGTGCTGTTCTTCCTCAACATTTTTCGCACCAACTGGACGCTTCCGATTCTCGGTGTTGCGCTCACCGTGGTCGCATCGATTGCACTCCAGGGCATTTGGCCCTCGTTCGTGCAGCAGGTGCAGGTCAAGCCTGACGAGCAGGCCAAAGAGTCGCCGTACATCGCCAAGAACATTGAAGCGACTCGTCTCGCTTACGGCATCGAGGGTGTGCAGTACGAGTCTTACGACGCCGTCGAGACCCCAGACGCCGAAATCCTCAAGGGCGACAAAGACACTCTCGAGAACATTCGTTTGCTCGATCCATACGTGGTGGCATCCACGTTCGAACAGCTGCAGCAGCTCAAGGGTTTCTACTCGTTTGCTCCAACTCTCGACATCTCGCGATACAACATCAACGGTGACACTCGCGGCGCTCTGCTCGCGGTGCGCGAAGTTAATCTCGACGGCATCCCTGAGTCGCAGCGCAACTGGGTCACGAGTCATCTGATCTACACGCACGGCATTGGCCTGGCGGCTGCATACGACAACACCGCCACGGCAGATGGCCAGCCCGACTTCATCGAGTCCGATGTCCCACCGACTGGTGCGCTCGGTATTGAAGAACCGCGCATCTACTTCGGTGAAGGCTCGCCTTCTTACTCAATCGTCGGCGGCGCATCGGGTATCGAACTCGATTACCCAGATGACACCGCACCGAGCGGTCAGCACAACACTACGTACACCGGAAAGGGCGGTGTTCCGGTTGGTAACACGCTGAACAAGCTGTTGTTCGCTGCCCGATTCGGCGAGCCAAACATCTTCCTGTCGGAGCAGGTCACCGACTCTTCGCGCATTCTGTTCAACCGCGATCCAGCTGATCGCGTGAGCGCAGTGGCTCCATGGCTGACTCTCGACAGTGATCCATACCCAGCAGTCGTCAGTGGCCGCATCGTGTGGATCGTGGACGGGTACACCGTGTCCGCGCAATACCCATACGCGCAGTACACCGGTCTCTCTGACGCTGTCGCTGACTCGTTCGGCGCGCGTAGCAATGTCGATGGTCAGATCAACTACATCCGTAACTCGGTCAAGGCGACCGTCGATGCCTTCGACGGAACGGTGACGCTGTACTCGTGGGATGAGAACGATCCGATCCTGAAGTCATGGGAGCAGGTCTTCCCAGAGTTGCTTCGTCCAAAGTCAGAGATGTCCTCTGAACTATTGGCGCAGGTGCGCTACCCAGAAGATCTCTTCAAGGTTCAGCGCAATGTTTTGCGCAAGTACCACATCAGCGATCCCGCCGCTTTCTTCACTGGCGAAAACTTCTGGATCATTCCTGATGATCCGACGCTGACCTCGGCAGGATTGCCGCAGCCTCCGTACTACCTCAATCTCAAGATGCCAGGCGAAGCAAAGTCTGCGTTCTCGTTGACGAGCACGTTTGCACCTGCGAAGCGACCATCGCTTGCGGCGTTCATGGCCGTCAACAGCGACCCAGGGCCGGACTACGGAAAGATTCGCGTTCTGCAATTGCCGTCCCAGACGACAATCCCTGGTCCAGTCCAGGCGCAGAACATCTTCGAATCTGATGCTGCGATTTCGACGGCACTGTCGTTGCTCCGCAAGGGCGGCTCCGACACCGTCCAAGGCAATCTGCTGTCACTGCCAGTCGGCGGCGGCATCTTGTACGTGCAGCCGGTCTACGTGAAGTCGACGGGCGCTGGCGGCTTCCCGCTGCTGCGCAAGGTCATGGTCGGCTTCGGTCAGAAAGTCGTTCTCGCCGATACGGTGAGTGCAGCTCTTGAGCAAGTGCTAGGCGGATCCGTCGTCGACCCTGGTGGACCAGATGTGCCTGTCGATCCAAACCAATCGGCGCGCGCCAAGCTGGTTGCGGCACTTACCGCCGCGCAGACCGCATATGCTGACGGCGAAGCTGCACTGAAGCAGGGCGACTTCGCGGCATACGGTGCGGCTCAAAAGCGCCTGGCAGTTGCGTTGGCTCAAGCGAAAGCTGCGGCCGCCGCGATTAAGGAGACTGCCACACCATGATGTACGCCGCTGAGCGAGAAGCCGTCGTCGACGTCTGCCACGCATTGCTCGACCAGAAGTTGGTCGTCGGAACTGCAGGCAACGTCTCGGTCCGAATCGGGGATCACGTCGTCATCTCTCCCAGCGGTGTGGATTATCGAAAGATGCGCGCTGAGCACGTTGTCGTCGTGGATATCGATGGCAATGTCGTCGAAGGTTCGCTGAAGCCTTCGAGCGAACTGCCACTACATCTCGCGGTGTACACGACGTCGGCGCACCAAGCCATCGTCCATACCCATGCAGTGGCGTCGACCGCGCTATCAGTCGTCGTTGATGAGATCCCGCTGTCGCACTACTACAGCGCAATGTTCGGTGGACCGGTGCGCGTCGCCGCGTATGCGACGTACGGCTCAGAACAGCTCGCACTCAACGTGCAGGCGGCACTCGTGAATCGAACGGCGGCGCTTATGGCTAACCACGGTGCCGTCTCCGTCGCAGCGACGCTAGCGAAGGCGCTCGATCAGCTGCCGTACCTCGAATACATCTGCGAACTTCAGCTGACTGCGATGAGCACGGGCCGCGACATCAAACTTCTCGGTGCTGATGAGATCGAGCGCGTTGCCAACATGCTCGGCTCGTACGGCCAGAAGACTGACTAACCAGCCGACTTAAATCGTCACTTGTTCGCCGTCGTTCGGGACGACAGCTAGCCAACCGAGGTCGTGTGACAACTTGGATGCGAACATCTCGGCTGCCGACTCTTCGCCGTGGACAACGTACGTCGTCGTTGGTTCGACTTCGGCTTTACTGAGCCACACCAGTAGCTCGTCAGTGTCGGCATGCACTGAGAATGCGCCGACTTGAGAGATCTCGGCGCGCACTGGCACGTACTTGCCGTACATCTTGACTGCCTCGGCACCATCGACGAGTTGTCGACCGCGAGTGCCCATCGCTTGGAAGCCGACCAACACAACCGCATGCTTCGGATCAGGGAGCATTCCTTCGAGGTGATGGACGACTCGGCCGCCGGTGGCCATTCCACTGGCACTGATGATGATGCCAGGCGAATGCGGATTGTTGATGGACTTTGAATCCTCGACCGTGCGCAGCTCTTTCAGAGTGCCGGCACTGAACGGATCGTGTTCGCGGTAACCCTCAACCATGTCGGTGCGAATTTCTGGTGAGCCAAATCGAATCGCTTCGCGGTAGTAATTGAGTGTGGTCAGTGCCATCGGTGAGTCCGCATAGATTGGCACTTTCTTGATGACTTGCTCATCCATCAGTCGTCGAAGTTCCATCAAGATGACTTCGGTGCGGTCGACGGCAAAAGCTGGAATGAGAACGCTGCCGCCACGGTTGAGAGCGCGATTGATCGCGCGAGGAAACTCCTCGACATCGTTGGTGTGAGTGCGATCGCCATACGTTGACTCGGTGATGATTGCATCAAATTTGCCGCCAGGGATGGGGTCTGGTGCTCTAAGAAGTGGAT
>JBDLPZ010000204.1:0-3810 GCA_039800825.1 Actinomycetota bacterium | reverse complement strand
GTACCGTCCACACGTCGTGACCACATACGACGAAAACGGCGGATATCCCCATCCAGATCACATCCGCACGCACGAAGTAACGATGTTTGCCGTCGAAGCACTGAAGGCTGACTGGCAGGTGCAGAAGGTGTACTTCCACCACAACTTCTCGCGTAGTCGCATTGCAGCGCTTCACGAGGCGATGTCCAGCCGCGGCCTTCACTCCGCTTATGACGAGTGGTTGCACGAGTGGGCCGTGGAGAACGACAGCTTCAAGCGTGTGACGACTCGCGTGGAATGCGCCGACTACTTCGGGATTCGCGATGCCGCACTTCGGGCACATGCGACGCAGGTCGACCCAGACGGCGACTGGTTCGCGGTGCCGCATGAGATTGAGCGTGAGATTTGGCCCACAGAAGACTTTGAGCTGGCGATGAGTGTGGTGGACTCACCTCTGCCAGAATCAGACCTGTTCGCAGGTATTCGCGAGGTTTAAGGAGCGGCACATGAGTTCGTTGTTGAATATTTTGTTGGCCGGCAAAGAGATCCCAGCAGACGCGATTACTGCGGGCTGGCTCGGTGGCTTGTTCTTCCTTGCTCTCGCTGTTGCGTCAGTTCTCTTGTGGCGCAATATGGATATGCGCGTCAAGCGACTCGAACAGCGCCGCCGCGAAGCTGAAAAGCCGTCCGAGAACTAAAGGCGATTTCGGTCTTCATGGCTATCGGCCGACCTCGATCCTGGTGGCGCATCGCTGCCTGGACCTTGGCCATGCTTATTGCGCTTGGCGCTACTGGCGCCCTCGGCGTATGGCAGTACTCAGTCGCTCATCGCGATGACATCGCACGAGCAACTCTCGAGGCTAAACCAGTTTCACTGACGTCGATTCATACTCTTGGCAGTTACGTCGAAGAGCAGACGTATGGCCGCGAGGTTTCGGTGCGCGGCCGCCTCGATTGCGATGCCGGAGTGCGTGTGACTCTCGATGGCGCCACCGATCCGTGGATTGTGTGTCCGCTGATTCTCGATAGTGGCACCAAGGTCGCCGTTGTTCTCGGCAGTGTTGATACTTCGACCGCCATGCCTACGCTCAGCGCAGACGTCAGCGTTTTAGGTCGACTGCAGCCGGCCCAAGACACTTCTCAACTCTCGCCGTTGTACTCGCCGCCGACGACTGTTGAATATCTCAACACCGACGATCTTGTGCTGCGCTGGCAGTCTGATGTGTACGACGGATATGTCTCGCTCATCAGCATGACTGTCGACAGCCATCCCCGGAAGTTCGACGGCGTCACGACTTTGCGCGAGTCGGCACTGGTGCTGCCGCCCGTGGGTATCGAGCTACGCAATCTGATCTACGCGTGGCAGTGGTGGTTCTTTGCGGCATTTACGTTGTTCCTGTGGGGCCGCTATTTGCGTGATGAGTTTCGAGTTGCCTCCGATGTGGCAGATGCATCGGCTTAAGGCAGAGTACGCACATGAGCATTAACGATGACCTCAAAGTTCCGTTCGAGCGCTACCGCGTGCTGGCATTCCTGACAGGTGCGGCACTCGCGTTTCTGACGCTCGTCGCGATTCCGTACAAGTACATCTTGCATGGCGAAGGACATTGGACTGCGTACGCATGGCAGGCGCATGGCTGGCTGTACATCGTGTACCTCATCGTGACTCTTGATCTTGCGCTCAAGGCGAAGTGGTCGATGCTCAAGATTGTTGCCGTAGCCCTGGCTGGCACTGTGCCGTTCATGTCGTTCGTCGCAGAACACAAGATTCGTCGCGAGCTCGGTTACTGAAACTCAGTATTACGGCTGATGCTTCGTGTACTTACGCAAGCCCGCCGCACGCAATCTGCGCACAATTTCCTGCGATGAGACTTCGAGTGCACCTAGCTCGATAGCGCGAGCACGCATTTCCTCCGGCAAGTCATAGTGATCGCCACCAAAGCCGCGCTCTGGAATTCCCATCTCGCGCGCAAATGCATGCAACTCATCGAGCGAGGTATCGCTCACGAGATGACACCAGATTCGGTCCCATCTGGGCCAATGCGCGTTGTCGATCAATATCGCCATGCGCGCACCCTAGGTGAACTACTGCGCCGCAGGTGAAGAAGACCACGTGCGGTAGCCGCCATCGAGATTCGACGCGTCGTAGCCATGTTCGCGCAACAGCATCGCGGCGGTGTGGCCGCGCTGACCGACTTGGCAGCTGACGACGACTTTGCCCATCGGGATTTCGTTCATCCGCTCGCGCAATTGGTCGACTGGAATGTTGAGTGCGCCAGGAATGTGGCCGCGTGCGAACTCTGACTCCGTGCGGACGTCGATGAGTGGGACACCTTGTGCTTTCAGCTCTTCGAGGTCAGACCACTGCACCGAGCTGCTGAGACCGGTGAGCAGGTTGTCGGCGATGTAGCCGAGCATGTTCACGGGATCCTTGGCCGAACCGAACGGTGGTGCGTAGCAGAGTTCGAGGTCGGCGAGTTCGACGGCCTTGATGCCACCGCGGATAGCAGTCGCAATAACGTCGAGGCGTTTGTCGACGCCATCCTTGCCGACGCCCTGCGCGCCGAGAATCTGACCAGATGCTGGGTCGATCAAGATCTTGAGACGCATCTGTTCGGCGCCGGGGTAATAGCCAGCGTGTGAGCCAGGATGAGTGTGAACCGCCAAGAAGTTGCGTCCTGCTGCCTTGAGGCGGCGTTCGTTCCAACCGGTCGTTGCGACAATGAGATCGAAAACCTTCACGATGGCGGTTCCGATTGATTCGACTTCGCGAACTTCGTGGCCGGTGATGTGGTCAGCGACGATGCGACCATGGCGGTTTGCGAGATTGGCCAGTGGAATCAAGGTGGAAGAACCGTCGAGTGCATCGATCTTTTCAGCTGCGTCGCCAACTGCGTAGATCGCAGGGTCTGATGTCTGCTGGAGGTTGTTGACCTTGATGCCGCCACGTGCGCCGATCTCGAGATCTGCCGCCCGAGCCAGACCGGTTTCAGGCCGCACACCGATTGCGAGTACGACGAGATCAGACTGAATGCATTCCCCAGTAGCGAGTTTGACGCAGGTGCCTTCGATCTCAGTCATCGTCGAGTTGAGGCGCACGTCGACACCGTGATGGCGCAGTTCTTCAACAACCGGAATCGCCATCTCGCTGTCGAGAGGTGCGAGCACCTGTGGAGCAGCTTCGATGACGGTGACATTGATGCCGCGATGGTGCAGGTTCTCTGCAGTTTCGAGACCGATGAAGCCACCACCGATGACAGTGACTGACTTCGGTTCCTGCTTGACGGCTGCGAGCAGTCGATCGACGTCTTCTACCGTACGCAGCGTGAAGGCCTGCTCGATGCCGGGAACTGGCGGGATGATCGGGCCAGCGCCAGGGCTCAGAATCAAGAAGTCATACGCGATGTCGAACTCTGCGCCACTCGAAACATGTCGGCCTTTGACGTGCTTCGACGCACGATCAATCTCCGTGACTTCGTGACCGACGCGCACGTCGAGTTGGAAGCGCGCATGCAGCGACTCAGGCGTCTGCAACAGGAGGTTCTGTCGCTCATCGATGACACCACCGATGAAGTACGGCAAGCCACAGTTTGCGTACGAGACGTAGTCGCTGCGCTCAAGCACGATGATGTTGGCGGTCTCATCGAGTCGACGCAGACGGGTCGCGGCGGACATGCCGCCGGCGACGCCACCGATGATGACGGTGGTTGGGCCCGTCTTGGTCAGCTCGGTCTGGAGTGCTTCGGTCATGATGCCAATCTTTCCTTACCCCTGGGGGTAGTCTTGGGGGCAGCCTTGGGAGGGTTTATGGAACTCGACGACATCACCACT
>JBDLPZ010000203.1:0-22470 GCA_039800825.1 Actinomycetota bacterium | reverse complement strand
TACCCCTGAGTGTCGGCAGCAGGTGCGTCAACCGCCGCTTGGACTTTGTCAGCGACTTTACGAATCTTCGCAAAAGCACCCTTGTCGCCCTGAAGTTTCGCCGAATCGAGATTGATGTTGATGACGAGCGCTTCGCCATCGGCACTGATCGCCTGTTCAAAACTTCCGGGCACCGCAGGATTGGGGAAGACGCTCGGGAACTGTTGGCCATTGACGTCGATGTAAGCCAAGTAACCGGCCACTTCGGGAATGGCGATGATGTCTCGCACGAGCGAGTCATACGTCGGCTGGTCTGCCGTGCTGAAGGTGCCGGAGGACTTCTCAAAGACCAACGTCATCGGCAGGTACTCAGCGCCGCCGGCCTTCTGGAACTTTTCCAAAACGACTGAGACCTTGGTCGTTTCGCTGTTGGCCGGCAGGAACTCGGCGTTGTCATTTGATTGGACCTCAGACAACTTTCCAGAGATCGGACCGAGCACACCTCCCACACCGAACCACACAACTGTGAGGACGAGTGCTGCAAGGAAGAATTTTGGTCTGCGCGGCGTGTCTGCCGTCTTGTCGCTCATGAATGTCCTTTGTGACGCGATTTACAGGATGACCCTACCGAGACGAGGTTTCTGCCGCATTTTGGCGAAGGCGTACCCTTATCTCCTCATGACAGCGTCTGCCACCACCACAATCTCGGTAATCAATCAGCTCGGAGCGCTGACCGAGTACGAGTCAGCATGGCAACAGCAGCGCGAGATTCATGAAGGTGTCGTTGCTAAAACGCAACCTGGCACGTTGTTGCTCGTGGAGCATCCATCGGTGTTCACCGCTGGCAAGCGAACTCAGCCCTCAGATCGCCCCTGGGATGGCAGCCCCGTCATCGACGTCGATCGGGGCGGCCGCATCACGTGGCATGGCCCAGGACAAGTCGTTGGCTACCCCATCGTGACTCTTCCGAGCCCTGTCGACGTCATGGACTTCGTCCACCGAGTCGAGCAGGCAATCATGAATGTCTGTGCGAGCTACGGAATCGACACCGTCCGAGTCGATGAGCGAACCGGCGTCTGGGTACCAGCCGACGACCGTGGGCCTGCACGCAAGATTGCCGCTATCGGAGTGCGTGTTGCCAAAGGCGTGACAATGCACGGCTTCGCTTTGAACTGTAACTGTGACTTGTCAGCGTATGACCGCATCGTGCCGTGTGGCATTAGCGACGCTGGCGTCACAAGTCTCTCGAAAGAACTTGGTCGCGACGTGACCATTGAAGAAGTTGCACCGCTGATTGAAAAGGCGATGCTCGAACAACTCGTAGGGTGGGCCGCATGACGCAGGAACGCAAACTCATTCGCATCGAAGCACGTAACGCTGAGACTCCCATCGAAAAGAAGCCCGAGTGGATCAAGACTCGCGTCCGTACCGGCCCTGAGTACCTGCAAATTCAAGAACGAGTGAAGTCGCAAGGCTTGCACACCGTCTGCCAAGAAGCTGGCTGCCCCAACATTTACGAATGCTGGGAAGATCGCGAAGCGACGTTCCTTATCGGTGGCGATCAGTGCACTCGCCGCTGCGACTTCTGCCAGATCGATACTGGCAAGCCACAGCCGCTCGACCGCGACGAACCTCGCCGTGTTGCTGAGTCAGTGCAATCGATGGGGCTTAAATACGCAACTGTCACCGGCGTGGCACGCGACGATCTCGAGGACGAAGGCGCATGGCTCTACGCCGAGACCGTCCGCGCGATTCATGCCGCTCAGCCTGGCTGCGGTGTCGAAGTCCTCATTCCAGACTTCAGCGCTAAGCCAGAACTGTTGCAGCAAGTTTTCGACGCAGCGCCTGAGGTGCTCGCCCACAACCTCGAAACGGTTCCACGAATTTTCAAGCGCATCCGTCCGGCTTTCCGTTACGAGCGCTCGCTGGACGTCATCACTCAGGCGCGCAACGCAGGTCTCGTCACCAAGTCCAACCTGATCCTGGGCATGGGCGAAGAAATGGAAGAAGTCCACCAAGCCCTGCGCGATCTCCACGAGGCCGGCTGCGACTTGATCACCATCACGCAGTACCTGCGCCCCTCGAACCGCCACCACCCCGTCACTCGCTGGGTCAAGCCTGAGGAGTTCGTGGAGCTCGCGGCCTTTGCGACCGAAGTGGGCTTCGCGGGCGTGATGTCCGGCCCGCTCGTGCGCTCGTCGTACCGCGCCGGCCGCCTGCACCAGCAGGCACTTGAGGCTCGGGCAGCCGGTCAGCAAGCCGCCATCACGGTCATCTAGCCGACCCACTACCCTCTCGCCGTGGCATTTATTAAGACCCCCAAATGGATCGGTCAGGTTCGCGAAACCTGGCGTCTCACCACTCCTATCGACCCGTCGATCAAGTGGATCGTCCCCCTGACTTTTGTTGGCGTGACCGCAGTCGTCACGGGCGCTGGCTATGCCATCGGCAGCTGGGCGCTTGTGTTCGTCGTCACGGGCTGGGCCTGGGGTCTTATGGCCGCAGCATTCGTCTTCGGCAAGAAGGCTGAGAAGGCTGCCTACGGCTCAATCGAAGGTACGCCTGGTGCTGCTGTTCAGGTCATCAAGACCATCCGCACCGGCTTCTTCATCACTCCGGCAGTTGAAGTCAACAAGGCTCAAGAGCTCGTCCACCGCGTTGTATGCCGCGCAGGCGTCGTTCTCATTGTCGAAGCACAGCCTGGCTCATCGATTGCCGCCACTGCTAAACAAAAGACTGCCCGCTGGGTCGGCGAAACTCCCATCACTGAGGTGTTCGTTGGCGCCGGCGCTGGTCAGGTTCGCCTGATCAATCTCAACAAGCATTTGCGCAAGCTTCCAAAGGTGCTTCGCCCTGCTGAAGTTACAGATTTGCGCCGCAAACTTGATGCGGTCGCAGGTGGATCACTGCCGATCCCAAAGGGTCCGATGCCTAAGGGCATGCGGATGCCTCGTCGCTAACGAGAAATCGTTAACACGAGCGAAACAAAGCGGATACGGGTCGGCAACGCCGCCAACCTAATCTTCATTCAGTACCCACTAGATGGGTCAAACCAAGTCACCGGCGACTAGGGGCTCTCACGAGCCTCTAGTGACCCCTGCCAGGAGGATGGATTAATGTCCAGAAAGAACATGTTCAGCACTGCTGCTGAGGTGATCGAGTACATCAAGAAGGAAAACGTCGTATTCGTCGACGTCCGCTTCTGCGATTTGCCCGGCGTCATGCAGCACTTCAACGTTCCTGCATCAACTTTCGACCAGTCGGTCTTCGAAGACGGCTACATGTTCGATGGTTCATCGATTCGTGGTTTCCAGACCATCGATGAGTCAGACATGAAGCTGCTTCCAGACCCAGGTTCAGCTTTCATCGATCCATTCCGTGCGCAGAAGACGCTCGTAATGAACTTCTCGGTCGTTGATCCTTACACCCACGCGCCATACAGCCGCGACCCACGCGGTGTTGCAGGCAAGGCCGAGGCCTACCTGCGCTCGACCGGCATCGCCGACACCGTCTTCTTCGGCCCTGAAGCAGAGTTCTACCTCTTCGATTCAGCGCGTTACAAGACTGGCCCGAACATCTCTGTCTACGAAGTAGATAGCGCTGAAGGTGCCTGGAACATGGGCAACGAGTACGAAGATGACGGCTCACGTAACCGTGGTTACAAGACCCGCATGAAGGGTGGCTACTTCCCTGTATCGCCAACCGATCAGATGGCAGACCTTCGCGACAAGATGGTTACCAACTTGGGAATCGTCGGCCTCGAAGTTGAGCGCTCACACCACGAAGTCGGCACCGCTGGCCAGATGGAAATCAACTACACCTTCAACACGCTGACTCATGCAGCTGACGAAGTCATGTTGTTCAAGTACATCATCAAGAACACCGCATGGGAAGCCGGCAAGACCGTCACCTTCATGCCAAAGCCACTCTTCCAGGACAACGGTTCAGGCATGCACTGCCACCAGTCACTCTGGAAAGACGGCAAGCCACTGTTCTACGACGAAGCAGGCTACGGCGGTCTTTCAGACCTCGCTCGCTGGTACATCGGTGGCTTGCTCCACCACGCACCATCGCTGCTTGCATTCACCAACCCATCGGTGAACTCTTACCACCGCTTGGTGCCAGGCTACGAAGCTCCAGTAAACCTTGTTTACTCAGCACGTAACCGTTCTGCTTGCATCCGTATCCCAGTGACCGGCAGCAACCCGAAGGCAAAGCGCATCGAATTCCGCGTGCCAGATCCATCAGCTAACCCATACCTCGCATTCGCTGCAATGCTCATGGCCGGCTTGGACGGTATCCAGAACAAGATTGAGCCAAAGGCGCCAGTCGACAAGGATCTCTACGAGCTTCCACCAGACGAGGCAGCCTCGATCCCACAGGTTCCAGGTTCGCTTTCAGAGGTGCTCGATGCACTCGAAGCAGATCACGAATACCTGCTCAAGGGCGGCGTGTTCACCCCAGACCTCATCGAGACCTGGGTTGAGTACAAGCGCAAGAACGAAGTTGATTACGTTCGTCTGCGGCCACACCCAGCAGAGTTCGAGCTCTACTACGATCTCTAAATCGTCTAATAAGAAAGGCCCCGACATTTGTCGGGGCCTTTCTTATTTATCTCTCTAGTCCTGTTTCGGCACTACAGAGCTCAAGCGGAATGTCGCTGCAAATCCCATCAACAAGAAGGCCGCGCCTGCGAACGCCGCATACTTCGAGGCGAGCGAGAGAGCTTGCCCACCAGCGACCGCGAATGGCTTGTACATCTCGCTCTGCTGCCATGCAGGTAGAACTGAACCGGCGCTGGCGACAGCGACGTTGACGACCTCGCTTCGGGCCGCTGGCGCAACACCCATGTCGCTTAGCCGCTGATCGAAGTCATTGCCAAACGACGTAAACAGCACAGTGCCGAGAATTGCAATGCCCAGTGCAGAACCCAGCTGCCGTGTGGTGCTCGAGGTGCCTGATGCTTGGCCGCTTCGCTCTACTGGAACATCGGCCAGCACCACACCCGTGAGCTGCGCAGTGGCTAGTCCCACACCGATTCCGTACACGAACAAGCCAGGAAGCAGGAGTAAAAGCGACGTTTCGACACTGATGACTGCGCCGATGGCAGCCACGCCGATAAGTTCCAGCAAAATGCCGAGCCGAACTACTTTGACTGGTCCTTGTTTGCCAGTCATCTGTGCTGCAGCACCGGATGCAACGAAACTACCAAGTGCGAGAGCCAACAAGATTGCGCCCGTTCCAAAAGCGCTATAGCCGAGAACGTTTTGGAGCCACAGCGGCAGTGCGAACAGTAAACCGAATTCACCGAGGCTAACGATCGCGGCAGCGATATTGCCATTGCGGAATGACGCGATGGAAAACAGTGAGAGGTCGAGTAAAGCGGTCTTGCCAGCACGGTTGAGACCGAGTTCGTATCGCCAAAAGACACTCAATGCAGCGAGTCCGATCGCGATGAACACTGGAATCGGTGAAATGCCAGTCCACTCACGACCCACGAACGACTCTGAGCTGATGCTCATCAGCCAGCCGTAGGTGCGACCTTCAATCAGTGCCACCACGATGGAACCGATACCGAGCACAGAAAGAATCGCTCCGACGAAGTCAGGACGAGAAACCGCTTCTGGCGAGCGAGACTCAGCGACGTAAATCATGGTGCCGATAGCGACCATCAGACCCAGTGGCAGATTGATACCGAAAGCCCAACGCCATGACAGGTTTGATGTCAGCCAGCCGCCGAGCAACGGTCCAAGCGCTGCCGTGCCACCGATGGTCGATCCCCAAACGGCGAACGCAATGCCACGATCGCGGCCTTGGAAGTTTGCGTTGAGCAGGCTCAGCGACGTCGGCAACATCATGGCACCACCGATGCCTTGAACCATGCGCGCGAGAATCAAGAACTCGCCGCTGCCGGCAGTCGCGGCAATCAGACTCGAGATAACGAAAATCGCGACGCCAATCTCGAACATTCGCCGACGCCCGAACACGTCTGCCAGTCGGCCGAACACCAAGAGCAAAGCGGCGAAAACCAGT
The DNA here is from genome assembly GCA_039800825.1 of Actinomycetota bacterium. Classification (GTDB taxonomy): domain Bacteria; phylum Actinomycetota; class Actinomycetes; order S36-B12; family UBA5976; genus JAFMIT01. The sequence continues at coordinate 16,458 of JBDLPZ010000203.1, read as the reverse complement.
GTGTAGGTTTCTTGAATCCACTGCGCCTGGCTCGAAGTGATACCGAGATCTTCAATGATGCTTGGGACTGCGACGTTGACGATGGTGGCATCAACAATGATGAGTGAAACGCCTAGAGAGATGAAGAACAGTCCAAGCCAGCGAGTTTTAGGTGATTTCATACCCTGAGGCTAAACCCGTGAATCGTTTTCGGCGCGATTTAGAAATGGGTCATTTTTGTGTCCCACGGATTACCCGCGGGTTGTGCTTTATGCTCAGCGCACTCGTAACCTACGGTAGCGTAGGTTACGTCTAAAGGAGGCCCGAACCATGAGCACACCCGCACCAAAACTGCCTGTCATCATTCAGGGCGGTATGGGCGTTGCAGTCTCTTCGTGGCACCTCGCGCGCGAAGTTTCTATGGCAGGCGAACTCGGCGTTGTTTCGGGCACCGCACTCGATGTGGTCCTCGCTCGCAAGCTTCAGGATGGCGACAAAGACGGCTCGGTCCGTCGCGCTCTGGCAGCTTTCCCGCTGCCAGAAGTCGCCGATCACTTGCTTGAGCGGTACTTCATCGAAGGCGGCAAAGAAGCCACCAAGCCTTACCGCCCCACTCCAACCCTGGGCCTTAAGCAGAACCTCGCCGCACAGGAGCTGGCAGTCGCTGGCAACTTCGTCGAGGTGTGGCTCGCTAAAGAAGGTCACGACGGAATCGTCGGCATCAACTTCCTTGAAAAAATTCAGATGGCAACACCTGCCGCTGCCTACGGCGCGATGCTCGCTGGTGTCGACTTCGTTTTGATGGGCGCCGGTATCCCAGCTGAGATTCCAGCGATGCTCAATGACTTCGCCATTCATCAAGAGTCTGGCGTCGGCGTTGATGTCGCAGACGGCACATTGAAGTACCGACAAACATTCGACCCTCAGCTCATCGAAGGCGACACTCTCCCGCCGCTGAAGCGTCCTTTCTTCCTTGCAATTGTTTCTTCACACATCCTCGCGGCGTTCCTTTACAAGACAGAAGCCACGCGCCCAGATGGATTCGTCATTGAAGGTATTCCTGCCGGCGGCCACAACACGCCTCCGCGTGGCAAGATGCAGCTCAATGAGCGCGGCGAGCCGATCTACGGTCCGCGCGACGTGTGCGACTACGACAAGCTGGGCGAACTCGGACTGCCATTCTGGCTGGCTGGCGGTTGCTCAACGCCCGAGCAGGTTCAGGATGCACTGAAGACTGGTGCTCACGGAGTTCAGATTGGAACGCTGTTCGCACTGTGCAACGACTCTGGTCTCACTGACGACGTACGCAAGAGCCTGCACGCGCAGATGAAGGCCGGCACTCTCGACGTCAAGACCGATGCGCTGGCATCACCGACTGGCTTCCCCTTCAAAGTTGCGCAGCTCGAGGAAACCATTTCGAGCGAGGATGTCTACCAAGCTCGTGAACGGCTCTGCGATCTCGGCTATCTGCGCACTCCGTACGAGCGCAGCCCCGGCCAGGTTGGTTACCGCTGCGCCAGCGAGCCCGTAGACATTTATGTCCGCAAGGGTGGCGCTCTCGAGGACACCGTCGGCCGCAAATGTCTGTGCAATGGTTTGATGTCTGCGATTGGTCTCGGGCAGACGCGCCCCGATGGTTACCACGAGGCATCACTGTCTACGCTCGGTTCCGACCTCACCGGATCAAATATTCTGCTTGAACGTCACCCTGACGGTTGGACTGCAGCGCAGGCTGTCAGCTTCGTTCTCGGCAAAGACGCCTAAAGGCCTCTCTAGGCTGCGCCCGTGGAGTTTTACCTCATTGCCGCGTTAGCAATCCTCGGCGCAAATCTCTTGCCGGCATTTGCACCGCCTGCGTGGAGCATCTTGGTGTACTTCGTGTTGGCCAAGGACCTCTCACCGATCCCACTGATCGTTCTGGGTGTGCTCGCCGCTGGCTTAGGTCGCTACGGATTGGCCCAGGCTTTCCGGGGACTCATCCCCCGCCTACCTACCCGCTATGCACACAACCTCGAGAACCTCGGCTCACAGTTGAGCGGGCAACGCGAGAAGTGGTGGGCAACTCAGGGGCTCTTCTTCCTCGCACCTTTGTCATCGTCGCAACTCTTTGAAGCGGCGGGAATGATGCGAAAGATCAATCTCGTGCGCGTCACCATTGCGTTCATGGCGGGTCGACTCATCACCTACTCGGCGTATGTGTTCGGAGCCAACCACTACTCGGGCACCGACTTCGAACGCACCATCATCAAGTCGGTCGCCTCACCACAAGCCGTGATCACACAAGTGCTCATGGTGGCTGGACTGGTTTGGCTTGGTCGTATCAACTGGCGGCCTGCCATCGCCTCGGCAGACGATAGTGCCAATGAGTGAACTAGTTTCGCTTGTACCAGCCTATGCGCTTGCTACCTTCCTGATCGTGGTCGTGCCGGGCCAGGGAATGGCGATGGTTCTTCGCCAAGCGCTACTGAGCGGAAAACCGCACGCATTCGCTTCAGTATTCGGCAACAGCAGTGGTCTGATCGTCTGGGGCGCACTGTCCGCGGTCGGCTTATCAGCGATTTTTGCTCAGTCGGACACCGCCTACAGCATTCTTAAGTTCACCGGCGTCGCCTACCTATTCTTCGTCGCAACGACGACCGCTTACGGCGCCTACAAAGGCAACAGCAAGTTCAATACGACCGACGGCGAACAATCCAGCAGCTTGAGGTCGTCGTATCAGCTCGGACTTATCACCAACCTCACCAACGTCAAGGCTGCGGTCTATGCCGTGGCTTTCACACCACAGTTTGTCCCTCAAAGTTTCTCCATGGGCTGGGGCGTGTTCTTGTTGTGCTGCTTATGGGCAGTGATTTCGACAGCCACTTACTCAGTGATCATCACTGCCGTGATGAGTGTGAGTCATCTGCTGGAGTCAGATAGCGCCCGCCGGAAACTGTCCTGGGCCTCGGCAATCGGCATTTATTTCTTGGGCTTCGGCCTACTGCTGTCGTAATTACGACTGGCGCAGATGCGCCAAGGCCGCTTCGACCACGTGGGCCACGCCGCCTTCATCATTGGCCGGGACAATGACATCCGCGATGTCGCGGACTGCTTGGTGCGCGTTAGCCACAGCGAACGAGAAGCCCGCCCAATCCAGCATCTCAATATCGTTATGCAGATCTCCGACAGCAAATACGTGATCCGAAGAAATGCCAATCATGTCCGCAATCTCCCCCACGCCGGTTGCTTTGGAAACGCCGAGCGCGCACATATCTACGAAAGTCAGTTGCGAGTTGATGCAGACTGTCGTGACGCGGTCAGAAACGAGAGCACGAATCTGATCGTGGTTGGTTAGGTCTTGGCCGTCGACTGGGCGGTAAGCGCAAATCTTGACGATCGTGGGATCCTCGATCACGTGGAGGATGTCACTCACCTGGCGAGCGCCTTCAAGCGCCCACGCCCATGGAGCCTCGAAGCCTTCCTCGAATACGAGACCGTATTGCTTCAGGTCGATGGGCCCGACCGGAACGCGATCAATCAAGAACTTCACATCATCAAACGCCGAGCGAAGAGTTGAGACCACCGCGAGTTTGGTTTCGAGGTCGATCGTCTTGGTGGAGACAACTTCTGCCTTAGCAAGATCAACAATGGCGGTGCCGTCACAGCATGCCGCAAACCAGCGATGACCAATCAGCTCCGCAATGGGGACAACATCAAGCGGCGCGCGACCGGTCGCCAACACCACCTGGATGCCGGCTGCGAGAGCCCTATGAATCGCCGCCACCGCATCAGGATGCGGTTCGTGTGAACCTGTCATCAAGAGGGTGCCATCAAGGTCGGTCGCTATGAGCGGGATTGGCATGCGGCGAGTGTGCCACAGGGCACCGACACTCCTCACCCTCAAGGCAAGAGGCTGAGCCAATAGCCTTGCCGACATGACTGCAGCGCATGAATGGAAGATCTCCCTCGAGGCCTGGGCCTTACCTTCTGAAATCGTCGATCAAGCGCCGACGAGTCCGTGGGTGCACCCTCCGGCCATGTTCGGCGTCCCAGAGACGATTGTTGAAAGCCCCTCACACACTGCCGCTCGAGAGCGCTTGGAAACTGGAGACACAGTGCTCGACATCGGCTGCGGTGGTGGCATTGCGGCATTCGCGATCGCGGATTCGTCGCATCATGTCGTCGGTGTTGATCATCAACCAGAAATGCTGAGCATGTTTGAGGCCGAAGCGCAGAAGCGCGGTATCGCCTGCCAAACGCATGTTGGCTTTTGGCCCGCAATCGCGGATCAGGTTGAGATTTCTGATGTCATCACATGCCATCATGTCGTCTACAACGTGCAAGATATCGAACCTTTCTTGCGCGCTCTCAATAATCATGCGCGCAAGCGCGTCGTGATTGAAATGCCACAGCGCCATCCGCTTTCAAATCTCTCTGATTTGTGGCTCGAGTTTTGGGATCTCGAAAGACCAAGCCAACCCACACCTGCCATGCTCATCGATGTACTGCGCGAACTCGGCATCGATGCGCATGCACAAGATTTCGATGGCGAGCTCAGAAACGAACTGAGCTTCGACGAACTTGTAGAGCTCAATCGAGTTCGACTGTGTCTGAGCAGTGACCGAGACGCCGATATTGCAGAGGCAATGCGCCGCTTACCACAACCAGGCTCGCGAAAACTCACCACAATCTGGTGGGACACACGCGAGATTGGCCACTAAAAATTCAGGACTTTTGACACGGTTCATTCCGCACCGCGGAAAAGTACGTTTCAGCCATGAACAGAAAAACCCTTGATTCACTAGTTAGTTACATTGGTCTCGCTCTCTCAGCCGTTTTGGTTGTAGCAGGCGGTTTGGCATATTGGGGTTACTCATTTGCCAGCTCTTCGATCCAGGCTCAATTGGTCGAACAGCGCATCACGTTCCCAGATGGCGACATGCTTCCAGTCGGTGGCGAAGACGGTTTTACTGACGAAGACGCAGCAGCGATCGCTAAGTACGCAGGTCAGGCTCTGACCACCGGCGATCAGGCTAAGGCCTACGCAGATCACTACATCAAGGTTCACATGAACTCGATGGCCGGCGGCAAGACCTACGGTGAGGTCAGCGGTGAGTACCGCGCAGCTCTCGCCGCAGACCCAACGTCTGAAGAGACTGCAAGTCTCGGACAGCTCCGCATGACGTTGTTCATGGGTGACACCCTCCGCGGTCTGCTGCTCAATGCTTACGCATTCGGCGTCGTCGGAACCATCGCTCTCTACGCAAGCATTGCAAGTTTCGTCGGCGCGGCACTCTTGCTCCTGCTGGCAGCCCTTGGCTTCCGTCACGCAAAAGCTGTAGCGAACGAATAAACATTCCATCTCGTCCCTTCGCGTGGGGTGGTGCCGATTACGGCACCACCCCACGTTGTTTGTACGCTAGGAACAAATGCGTTCATATCTTGAGTTGATGAGACGGCCAGGTGCCTGGCGACTGGTACTCAGTTCGCTGCCTGCACGCATTGCGTATGGCATGTCTGGCCTTGCGATCTTCTTTCACGCACAACAAATCACAGACTCACTCGCCACCGCCGGTTACTCGGTAGGCGCGTACTCCCTGCTCTCATCTCTCACCGCAGCACCCCGTGGACACATCGTTGACCGCTATGGAATGACAAAGCCCATTGCGATTCTTGTGCCTGCATACGCAGGCTCGGCAGCTCTGATGGGCCTATGGGGAGACACGGGATCGAAAATCATCGTCTGCGCAGGCTTGATGGGCCTGAGCGCAGTCCCGATCAATATGTCTGTGCGCCCGCTGTGGAAGGACGTTGCAGGCGACGAGCTTGTGCGCACCGCGTATGCGCTTGATTCGGCTATCTTGAACACGACTGGTCTGATTGGACCCGTCATTGCGACCTGGATGGCGCTCAATATGAGTGGCCCAATCGCCATGTACACCGTTGGCGCACTGATGTTCACCGGCGGCAGTTCGATGGTGCTCTCGTCAATTTCTCGAAGCTGGAAGCCTGAAGAGAAGGTCCCGGGCGAGAAGGGTCTTCTGCGCTCCCCTGCCATGCGGATTCTCGCTCTCGAGGGCGCACTCATCGGTCTCGGTTGGGGAATTTTCGATGTCACCATTCCAAGTGCCGCAACGATTGCGGGTCAGCCGGGTTGGGCGGCGCCTGCCATGGCTGCTGGAGCCTTTGGCGGCCTCATCGGAGGTTTGATTGCAGGTTCGCGCTTCAAGTCTGTCGAGCCTGGCCGCGGATTGATCCTGAGTCAGTCCGTCTTCGCTGTCATCGCACTTCCACTGTTCCTTGTATCGCCAGGAATCTGGACCGTCTTGCTGGTATTCGTTGCGGCGCTGCCTAGCGGCGTCGGCCAGGTGTTTTACATTGAAGTCGTCGACATCGTCCGCCCTCGCGGTACAGCTGTTTCCTCGCTTGGCACCCTGTGGTTCATTGAGGGTACGGCCGCGGCCGCAGGCAACGGCATCGCAGGCATTCTTGCGGAGCAATACGGTGTGATTCTTGGCTGCATTGCGGTTTCGCTGCTGTTCATCATTTCGGTGCAGGTGCTGCGCTACGGAATCCAGAACATCATGAAACCGGACCTTGATGCGGCGCATGAGCGTCGACTTCAGTTGTCGAACTGACCGTTCTCGAGTGCACGCAGATTTGCGATGCGCTCTTCAAGTGGCGGATGCGTTGCAAACAGCTTTGAGCTCATCGAACTATCCAGCGGAGACTCAATCCACACGTGGGCCACTGCAGTAGAACGCTGATTGACCACGGTGCTGTCAGCAGCCAGAGTCTCGAGAGCACGTCGCAGGCCAGCGGGATTGCGGGTGAACTGAACGCCAGTAGCGTCGGCTAGAGACTCACGACTGCGCGACACAGCTGAGCGCAGAAGCATCGCCGCAATCGGCGCAAGTATCAGTACAAGCAATGAGGCAATCAACAGGATGGGATTGCTGCCGCCCTCGCGATTGTCGCGACGTCCGCCGCCGAACCACATCATGCGCATCAGCAGGTCCGAGAGCAGAGCAATGGCTCCTGCTGTGGTCGCCGCGACTGCCGACACCAGAGTGTCGCGGTTAGCGACGTGTGCCATCTCATGAGCCGCGACGCCTTGAAGCTGCTCACGATCCATGACCTGAAGGATGCCGGTGGTGAACGCAATCACCGCGTGCTCCGGGTCGCGGCCAGTAGCAAATGCGTTAGGAGCGCGATCTTCAACAATCGCGACCTTCGGCATGGGCATGCCTGATGCGATTACAACTTCGTGAACCAAGTTGTAGAGCTGTGGTGCATCGCTCTCATCAATGACTCGGGCTCCCGTCATAGCGAGCACGAGCTTGTCGCTGGAGTAATACGAACCCCAGGTTCCGATCAGCGCGATTCCCACGGCGATGGGAAGAATGCCCACCGTGGTGTAGCCCGCGTAGAGGCCGGCCGCCCACACAACGATAGCCACAAGAGAAGTCATGGCGGCAAGCAGCAGAACCGTCTTACGACGGTTGTGTGCTTGCATGGCCCGAAAAGAAACGTCCATCTTCAGCGATCGAGCGAGTTAGAACTGAACCTTTGGCGCGTTGCGCGCTTCAGGATCTTCAACCTCGTAGAACGGACGGGCAGACACCTTGGCGAGGCCGGTGAAAAGGCTGCCTGGGATGGTCTGGCACTTGGTGTTGAAGCTGCGAACGCTGTCGTTGTAGTACTGACGGGCGAAGGCGACCTTGTTCTCAGTCGAGGCGAGTTCTTCCTGGAGAGCGATGAAGTTTGCTGACGCCTTGAGATCTGGGTAGGCCTCAGACACGGCGAGAAGGCCGCGCAGCGCCTGAGTGAGCTGGCCATCGGCTGCAGCCACATCCGGGACACCGTGTGCAGCAGTCGCAGCTGATCGCGCAGCGATGACGCGCTCGAGCGCATCCTTCTCGTGTGCGGCGTAACCCTTGACTGTCTCGACCAGGTTAGGAATCAAGTCAGTGCGACGACGCAGCTGTACTTCAATCTGAGCGAAGGCTTCGCTGACGACGTTGTTGAGGCGAATCAGACCGTTGTACTGACCGACGACGAAAAGCGCCACAAGGACGATAACGGCAGCAATTGCAATGTATGTACCCATGCGCCCAATGTAACCCTAAGCGCATGCGCCCGCGCTTCTAGACGCCAAATATGTACAAATTGTGGATATTCACCCGAATGCAAAAAGTCGCGGGTGCGAACCCGAACCCGTTCGCACCCGCGAGATTGTGGGAGCACAACTCCTAAGCGGAGTTTGCTACTCAGCGCTTTGCTGACGACTGAGGAAAAAGTCCCGACTTATGGGACAGCCGTTGTGCAGTTAGGCGCCGAGTGACCAGCCGCGCGAGACCATCGCATCGATAGCGCCGCCATCGAGCACGTTGAGACCGGCCGAGCGCATTTGCTCGGCAGCAATGCCACTACGGCGACCACTGTGGCAGTAGACGAGATAGGTCTTCGACTTATCGAGTGTCCCAATCGCGGAAGCAAAATCGCCAGATTCGACGTCAATGTTGATAGCACCTGCAACATGGCCAGCGGCGTACTCACCAGGAGTGCGGACGTCCACAACGACATCGACAGAAGCATTCGAAGGACTCAGATCTTCAGATGAGCATCCGGTCAACAACAGAGCAATGGCAGCAAAGGCTGCAGCAACTTTGAGTTTAAGCATGGCGAGAGCATATACCCCTAGGGGTATATGCGACATCACTCGGCGCCGTAAACGTATTTCTCCATGACGACTCTCGCGCGACGAGACAACCTACGGTAGGTCTCAGCAAGTTCGGGGCCAGAAACCCGGCCGCGGACGTAACTCAGCAGTCGAAGTTCCATGTACTGAGTCGGGATCGAGTCGCTGCCTTTGCCCTGCGTCAGAGTGATGCCGTTGCGAATCTCTGCCGCGTACTGCCACGCCTCTACGAGCACGGCCGCTTCAGAGGCCTTCAACAAATCTCGCTGGACGCAAGCATCGAGAGCCCTCAAGGTCGAGGTCGTCTTGAGTTCAGCCATTGCGCCCGCGTGCTGCAACTGAAGAAGCTGCACTGTCCACTCGACATCCGCGATGCCACCTCGCCCAAGCTTGACGTGGGTTAAGGGATCAGCACCGCGAGGCAAACGCTCACTCTCAACACGCGCCTTGATGCGACGAATCTCGCGCAAGTCTTCGAGGGCGAGTCCCTCGACCGGATAGCGAAGTGCATCAATCAATGCGATGAATTCATCACCGAGTTCAGGATCGCCCGCCACCCAACGTGCCCGCAGCAATGCCTGGCTCTCCCACGTCAGCGACCAGCGCTGGTAGTAAGCGGCGTACGACTCGATGCTTCTCGCCACCGCTCCTTGGCGCCCTTCAGGCCGCAAGTCGAGATCGAGTGGAAACGCAGGATCTTGTGCAGGCCGCGTCAACAGATCTTGAAGTTTCGAAACGATTGCCAGCGCATCAGAAGCTGCACCATCGCCCAACGCTTTGTAAACGAAACATGCGTCTGCGTCACTGCTGTAGTTGAGTTCGCGACCTCCAAGGCGACCAAGACCGATGAGCGCCATCGAGAGGCTTGGCTTCCGATCGTTCCAGTGATGATGCATCACCGAGTCGAGCGATGTTTCCAGTACCGAATCGGCGAGGTCGCTCAAGGCCGCGCTCACCTCAGAGACATTCAGCAATCCGAGCAAGTCCGCCGCCGCGATGCGAAATAGTTCGCGCTGACGGATCGAGCGAATAGCAGCGACAGCGTCTTCTGCGTTTTCGCTTCGTTGCGCGACGGCCGCCATCTCCGTTTGGAGAGCAGCGAGCGTGCTCGGAACGAGGTGCGTGTCGTCGCTGAGGAGGTTGACCGCCTCTGGTGCGCGCAGCAGCAAGTCCGTGGCGTACCTGCTCACGCACAAAATGAAGGCCAAACGCTGAGCCACCAGTGACTCATCACGAAGCAGTCGCAAGTACCACGGCGTTGCACCCAGCGCCTCGCTTACCCGACGAAATGCGAGCAGACCGGCATCAGGATTAGGAGTCTCGGCCATCCATGACAGCATCACCGGCAGTAACGTGCGCTGAATCGCGGCCCGCCGACTGACACCCGTTGAGAGAGCGGACAGATGGCGCATCGCGTTTTCAGGATCGACAAAGCCAAGCGCTTTGAGTCGATCAGTAGCTGCATCGAGAGTGAGTCGTGCATCTGTTGCATCGAGTCGCACAACGGCCTGAAGCAGAGGCCGGTAGAACAGCTTTTCGTGCAAGCGACGAGCATCGAGTTTGTGGCGATTAAGAGTTGTCATCAACGTCGCGGCCGGATCGTTCTTGAGTCCCATCGAGCGTCCCAGGCGCCGCAACTCTTGAGGATCTTCAGGTACCAGGTGCGTACGACGCATCAAGTGCATCTGAATACGATGTTCGAGAGTGCGCTCAAATCGATAAGCGCTTTCCATTGATGCAGCATCGTCGCGACCAACGTATCCCCACGTCACCAAAGACTGCAACGCCTCGAGAGTGTTAGAGCTGCGCAACATCACATCGCTGCGGCCATGTACCAACTGCAGCAACTGCACCGCAAATTCGACGTCACGCAAACCGCCGACACCAAGCTTGAGTTCTCGCTCTTGATCCTTGGCAGGAATGTTTTCGACGACTCGCTTGCGCATCGCCTGCACATCGGCGACGAAGTTGGGCCGCTGCGCTGCTTCCCATACAAACGGCAAGATTGAATCAACATACGCATTTCCGAGATCCGCGTCACCGGCCATGGCACGAGCTTTGAGGAGCGCTTGGAATTCCCAGGTCTCCGCCCAGCGCTGGTAGTACGCGACGTGGCCATCGATGGATCGAACAAGTGCGCCAGCTTTGCCTTCTGGTCGCAAAGCTGGATCAACCTGCCAAATCATTCCTTCGGCCGTTGGCTGTTCGCATACTTGCATCATGCGGCTTGCAAGCCGGGTGGCCTCTTCAAGGTGGCCCACGCCTTCTTCCTCAAACGGCTCTGCCACGAAGATCACATCGACGTCGCTCACATAGTTGAGCTCGCGGCCACCACATTTGCCCATCGCAATCACCGCGAAGCGTGACTTTGGAGACTGCGGATTGACCGAACGCCACGCGATTGCTGTTGCCGCTTCGATGACCGCGTCGGCGAGATAACTCAGGTCTTGGGTGACCTGCTCGAGAGCACTAGCGCCAGACAAGTCACGAGCAGCAATAGCGATGACTTCTCGCTTATACGCGATGCGCAGGGCATTGAGTGTTGCCTCGTCGTCTGCTGGAGCAAGCCAGCGGCCGTCAGTCCACAACGCACCCACAGCTTGCAGCACCCGCGCGACTAGTTCTGAGCGGGTCGCACTCTGCTGCCACAGTCCCCCATCGACGAGGTGCAGAGCTTCGCGCGGATGCTTAATCAGGAATTCGCTGAATGCACTTGATGCTCCGGTGACGAGCAACCACCGAGCTCGTAGGCCGGCGTCATCCATCCACAGAGACACGGTTCGCTCGTCAGCAGCATCGATCCACGTCAGCGTCGACGCAAGCGCGGCATCCGGATCTGCGGCCAGAGCAATTTCGTCGAGAAATTGGTCATGCTCATGCAAGCGCGGATACTCAGACAGCCGTGCGGCGGCTCGATGCGGATCGGAAAATCCAAGTTTGATGAGACGAGTGATTGCAGAGTGTGCTCTGCCATCCGATTCGATACTCACGAGCGAAACCTAGACGCTGTCGCTCTTACAGAGAGAGCAAACCGCCTGCTAAAGGACTGGCAGGTGCTTGGCCAACTCATATGCCGTGACCTGCTTGCGGTATTCGGCCCACTCTGCACGCTTATTGCGCAAGAAGAAGTCGAACATCTGCTCACCGAGAGTCTCGGCGACCAACTCAGACTTTTCCATCACAGCAATCGCCTGGTCGAGGCTCTGTGGCAGCTGCTTCATGCCCAGCGCTGCGCGCTCTGCATCGGTGAGTGACCACACATCATCCTCTGCACCAGGCGGGAGTTCGTAGCCCTCTTCGATGCCCTTGAGGCCAGCGGACAACAAGACAGCGAAAGCGAGATACGGATTGCAGGCGCTATCGAGCGAGCGAATTTCGATGCGCGTGCTGTTGCCCTTGCCCGGCTTGTACATGGGCACTCGCACCAGTGCTGAGCGGTTGTTGTGTCCCCAACAAACGTGGGCCGGCGCTTCGCCGCCGCCTGCGAGGCGCTTGTAGGAGTTTTCCCACTGATTCAGGATCGCAGTGATTTCTGGAGCGTGTTCGAGGATGCCCGCTACGAACGAGCGACCCACCTTCGACAGCTGATACGGCGCGCCTGGCTCGTGGAACGCGTTGCGATCGCCTTCAAAAAGTGACATGTGCGTGTGCATGCCCGAGCCTGCGAAGTCGGTAAACGGCTTCGGCATGAATGATGCGAAAACGCCGTGCTCGAGCGCGACTTCTTTGATGACAGTGCGGAAGGTCATGATGTTGTCAGCCGTGGTGAGCGCATCGGCGTACCGAAGATCAATCTCTTGTTGACCTGGCGCGCCTTCGTGGTGGCTGAACTCGACACTGATGCCCATAGCTTCGAGCATCGTGATAGCAGAGCGGCGGAAGTCATGGCCGATGCCACGAGGTGAGTGATCGAAGTAGCCGACGTGGTCGACTGGCTCCGGCGACTTGCCGGGAGCTGGCTGCTCTTTGAAGAGGAAGAACTCAATCTCAGGATGTGTGTAGAACGTGAAACCCATGTCGGCCGCTTTGCTCAGTGCACGCTTTAAGACGAAACGCGGATCGGCGAATGCGGGACTGCCATCTGGCATCTGGATGTCGCAGAAGATGCGTGCGACGGCGTTAACTTCACCGCGCCACGGGAGCACCTGAAAAGTCGAGGCGTCTGGGACGGCCAGCATGTCTGCCTCGTGAACACGAGCGAAACCTTGAATCGCTGAACCATCGAAGCCGAGACCTTCTTCAAACGCGCCTTCGAGCTCTGCGGGTGCGATGGCGACGGACTTCAACGTGCCGAGCACGTCGGTGAACCACAAGCGCACAAACCGGATATCCCGCTCTTCGATGCTCCGAAGAACAAATTCAGTCTGCTTGTCCACGAGGTACCTCCATTGGCGATGGCTCATCGTCTCGCACGCGTGTTACAGCCGTGTGACATCCGCGCCGAAAGTTGCCCAAAATCCTCGCTACCCTTACGCCGTGCCTCAATTGCGCTTAGGACTCGCCCAAATCAACCCAGTGGTCGGCGACATTTCAGGAAATGTCGATCGCATCGTCGACTGGTGTCACAAGGCTGCCGAAGCTGCTTGCCACGTCGTCTTGTTCCCGGAGATGGTCATTACTGGCTACCCCGTCGAGGACTTGGCGCTGCGAGAGTCATTCCAGCTAGCTAGCCGCAAAGCGGTCGCTGACCTGGCATCTGCACTCGTCGAGGCTCAGCTGGGAGATCTCGTTGTCATCGTCGGTCATCTCGATGCTCTCGACAACAAGGCCGAGCGCGAGCGACTCGGTCGCCCATCTGGCGGACCAGTCAACGCAGCGAGCGTGCTGTTCAACGGCGATGTCGTCTCGACGTACCGCAAACACCATCTGCCCAACTATGGAGTGTTCGACGAGTTTCGCTACTTCGTTCCTGGCACAGAGCCTTGTGTCGTGCGAGTCGGCGGCATCGATATCGCACTCGCGATCTGTGAAGACCTTTGGCAAGACGGCGGACCAGTGGCGCGCGTTGCAGAACACGGCGCAGGTTTGCTCGCTGTCATAAATGGCTCGCCGTTCGAACTCGACAAGGACGATGCCCGACTAGCGCTGGTCCAACGCCGTGCACGCGAAGCTGGTTGTCACGTTGCGTATGTCAACATGGTCGGCGGCCAGGACGAACTCGTCTTCGATGGGGACTCGATGGTCGTAAACAGTAGCGGTGAGCTGATCTCACGTGCACCGCTCTTTGAAGAAGGCCTGATGGTCACGGACTTGGACCTGCCATCTGCACCAGTGCCCTCGACGCTTGCAGATGGCACGGAAGTCGCAGTCATTAACGCGTGGCCTTGCAGCCCTTACCGACCCAACCGTTCGACCATCGCTGCGCAGCTGAGCGACGAGCAAATTCAGTACAACGCGCTCGTCGTCGGATTGCGCGACTATGTACAAAAGAACGGATTCAGCTCTGTCGCACTCGGCCTCTCTGGCGGCATTGACTCTGCGCTCGTCGCAGCCATCGCTGTGGACGCGTTGGGCGCCGAAAATGTTTATGGCGTCTCGATGCCTTCTGTTTATTCGTCGCAACATTCCAAAGACGACGCCCGCGAACTCGCGCGGCGAACTGGTCTGCGCTACCGCACTGTGCCCATCGCGCCATTCGTCGACAACCTCAACGAGTCGCTCAAACTGACTGGACTTGCAGCGGAGAATTTGCAGGCTCGCCTACGCGGCATCACGCTGATGGCGATCAGCAACCAAGAAGGTCCGATGGTGCTCGCCACAGGCAACAAGAGTGAGCTAGCCGTCGGTTACAGCACGATTTATGGTGACGCTGTCGGTGGCTTCGCTCCGATCAAAGACGTACCCAAGACTCTGGTTTGGGCACTTTCACGTTGGCGCAATGACTACGCGGCGAAATTGGGCCAGACTCCCCCAATCCCGGTGAGCTCGATTGAGAAAGAGCCGAGCGCCGAGCTTCGACCTGATCAAAAGGACTCGGACTCGCTACCCGATTACGAAGTTCTCGATCGCCTTCTCGACGCCTACGTCGAGCAAGACCTCGGCCGTGACGCACTCGTCGCTGCCGGATTCGACGTCGCGCTCGTCGAGCGGGTTTTGAAGCTCGTCGACCGCGCCGAGTACAAGCGTCGGCAGTACCCGCCTGGCACAAAGATCTCAAACCGTGCTTTCGGCCGTGACCGCCGCTTGCCTATCACCAGTCGCTGGTCCGAGCCGAGCCTCAATGACTAAACGAGGACTAAACGAGGACTAAACGAGGACTAAACGCGCGCGTAACCACGCCGCTCTGCCACACTTCACTTGTCCGGGGACCCTCAGAGGCCTCGAGATCGGAGAAACACCATGGGTCTGTTCCTACCTATCGAGCCCAATGCGACGAACGTCCGTCGCATCACCATCAAGGATCTTCAAGCTGCTAAAGCAGCGTCCACTCCTTGGCCGATGCTCACCGCATATGACGCCACCACGGCCCGACTGTTTGATGACGCCGGCATTCCAGCGCTGCTCGTCGGCGACTCGGCCGCAATGGTCGTCTACGGCTACGACAGCACCATCCCTATCACCATCGACGAGCTGCTCCCACTCGTCAAGGCAGTCGTGCGGGGCAGCCGCCGCGCCATCGTCATTGCTGACCTGCCTTTCGGAACGTACCAAGAGTCCGTAGAACAGGCACTCGCCACCGCGGTGCGATTTATCAAAGACGGCAACGCCCACGCCATCAAGCTCGAGGGCGGAGCACATGTCCTGCCACAAGTTGAAGCACTAGTTGCTGCCGGCATTCCGGTGATGGGACATCTCGGCCTCACACCTCAGTCCGTCAATCAGTTCGGCGGCTACAAAGTCCAAGGCCGCGGCCATGACGGCGACGTAATTGTTGAGGATGCCATCGCGCTCGAGAAGGCCGGAGCTTTCGCGATTGTCCTCGAAGTCGTCCCTGCCGAACTTGCCGCCCGAGTCCGCGACGCCGTCAACATTCCGATTGTTGGAATCGGCGCAGGCACTGAGGCCGACGCGCAGGTACTCGTGTGGCATGACCTGCTTGGATTTACCTCGGCACATCAAGCGAAGTTCGTGAAGCACTACGCCGAACTGCACAAAGAAGCGACCAGTGCTGTGAGTGCATGGGCGCGCGACGTCGAGAGCGGCGCGTACCCAGATGCAGACCACGAATACCATTAAGCCGCATGAGCGATAAGCGCAGTTCCAAACTCGACGTCTCTGCGCTTCGGGTTTCGCGCGACTATCGCTTCATGTTTAGCGCCAGTGCAATCACTGGTTTTGGCAGCATGATCACAGCGGTAGCGATGCCGCTTCAGATTGCTCAGCTGACTGGCTCGTATGTCGCGGTAGGAATCGTCGGCATCATCCAAGTGATTCCGCTCGTCGTGTTTGGGCTGTGGGGCGGCGCAATCGCGGACAGCTTCAATCGCAAGCGCGTCGTCATCGGTTGTGAAGTTGGCCTCGGCATCAGCTCGTTGCTCTTGTTCGTAAACGCGCTTCGACCAGAACCGAGTTTGATCCTCATCTACGTCGTCGCGTTTTGCTTCTCCGTCTTCGATGGCCTGCAACGCCCAAGCATCGAAGCCTTGCTGCCAGTCTTATTGCCAACAGATCTACTTCCATCTGCCGGCGCACTGAATGGTCTGAAGTGGAACCTGACATCGATCGTGGGCCCTGCAGCTGGCGGTGTCATCGCCGCCGTAGCAGGCGTTCAGTATTGCTTCGGTTTCGATATTGCGAGCTATGTCATCAGCGCCTTGCTGTTGACGCGCCTGTCGGCAAAGGCCAACGCACACAAGCGC
>JBDLPZ010000202.1:0-3124 GCA_039800825.1 Actinomycetota bacterium | reverse complement strand
TCAAACAACAACTGACGGCAACGACCACAGGGTGTCAGCGGATCGCCTTTGCCATCGACACACGCAAACGCAACCAACCGTCCGCCGCCAGTCTTGATCAATTCCGATACCAGTCCGCACTCCGCGCACAGCGTCAATCCATACGACGCGTTCTCAACATTGCAGCCCGACACGATGCGACCGTCCGAAGTGAAAGCTGCCGCACCGACTGGGTACTTCGAGTAAGGCACATACGCGCTCTTCATCACTTCGCGAGCGGCCTCGACCAACTCGTGCCAATTCACTTCAGCCATCGCGTCTCCTAGAAACTCTCAGTCGCATGAAAAGTACCCCACACCTCACGCAAGGCATCGCTGACTTCGCCCACCGTCGCATAAACCGCCAGCGCGGCCTTGATCGCTGGCACCACATTGGCGTCCCCAGCTGCAACGGTCTTCAACGCCGCAAGCGCAGCCTCAACCGCCCCTGAATCGCGGGTCGCACGCAGTCGCTTCAACTTGTCGCGTTGCGCCGCCTCCACAGCAGGATCGACCCGCAGCGGTTCATAAATCTCGGCTTCATCAATCGCGAACCGATTGACCCCGACGATCACTCGCTCTTCACGATCAATCTGCGCGGCGATCTGATACGCCGACTCTTCGATCGCGTTCTTCTGCATCCCTTGTTCAATCGCGCGCACCGCACCACCGCGTGAATCGACGTCTGCCATGAGTCGAAGAATCTCAGCCTCTATGTCGTCGGTCAGCTTCTCGACGACGAACGAACCAGCGAACGGATCAGCCGTCTTAGGGATGTCTGTCTCAAAAGCAATTACCTGCTGCGTTCGCAACGCCAAACGCGCCGCTTTCTCCGTGGGCAGCGCAATTGCTTCGTCATACGAATTCGTATGCAATGACTGCGTGCCACCAAAAATCGCGGCCAACGCTTGAATCGTCACGCGCGCGAGGTTGACCTCTGGCTGTTGCGCCGTCAGTTGCACGCCGGCTGTCTGGGTATGAAAACGCAACATCTGTGACCGCGGATCTGTCGCCCCGAAACGCTCCCGCATGACGCGCGCCCAAATCCGACGAGCGGCGCGAAACTTCGCGACCTCCTCGAGCAACGTCGTCCGCGCCACGAAGAAGAACGCCAATCGCGGCGCGAAGTCATCAACCTTCAATCCACGATCTACCGCCGCCTGAACGTAGGCGATGCCGTTCGCGAGAGTGAACGCCACTTCCTGTGCAGGCGTCGCGCCCGCCTCGCCCATGTGATACCCCGAAATCGAAATCGTGTTCCACTTCGGCAGTTCTCGCTGGCAATACTCAAAGATGTCAGTCGTCAGGCGCAGCGACGCAGCTGGCGGATAGATGTACGTACCGCGCGCGATGTACTCCTTGAGGACATCATTTTGAATCGTGCCGCCGAGCAGCGCCGAATCAATCCCAGCCTCCTCGGCCACCAACTGATACAGACACAACAAGATTGCCGCCGGCGCGTTGATCGTCATCGAAGTGGACACGGCATCCAGCGGAATGTCGCGAAACAGCTCGCGCATGTCCTCGAGCGAATCAATTGCGACACCCACTCGGCCGACCTCGCCAGCCGCTAACCCATGATCTGAGTCGTAGCCCATCTGCGTCGGCAGATCGAAGGCAACAGACAGACCAGTCTGCCCAGCTGCCAGCAGAGCCCGAAAACGGGCATTGGACGATGCCGCATCGCCGAAACCGGCGTATTGCCGCATCGTCCATGGCCGATCGGCATACATCCGTGGGTACACGCCACGGGTAAACGGGTACTCCCCTGGCACGCCAAGTTCCGCGGCAGCATCCCAGCCAGCTAGCGCGTCAGGACCATAAACCGCTTCAAGAGGCAGACCCGATTCGGTTGAACTCACCCTGCGAGAGTAGCCATGAAACCGCGCCAATCAAGCCCCCGCTTTTCAAAGCGCTTCAAGGTGTGGCACATCACCCAGATTCAGCCTGCATCCCGCCTGAAGGAATCGCGCCCGACTATTAGGCTTACACGGTACGAATCGAGCTCGTCTCGAACCGTCTTTCTTAAGGAGGCTGGGCGTGGCCGCATCTGTCGGAACGCTCTACCGCGGCCGTGAAGGCATGTGGTCATGGGTCGCTCACCGAATCACCGGTGTAGCAGTGTTCTTGTTCTTGTTCGTGCACGTTCTCGACACCGCGCTCGTGCGCGTTGATCCGCAGACGTACGACGCAGTCATCGACACGTACAAGACCCCAATCGTCAACCTGCTCGAGGTTGGTCTCGTCGGCGCCGTGTTGTTCCACGCGCTCAACGGCATCCGCATCATCCTCGTTGATTTCTGGTCAAAGGGTCCGAAGTACCACCGCGCGATGCTCTGGACGATCATGACGATCTGGCTCGCACTGATGGTGCCAGGCGCTTACTTCATGTTGAAGCACACCCTCGCTACCGTGTTTGGAGTTGGAGCATGAGCGCCACCATCGAATCACCACGCAGCCGCACCGCTTCTCGTACCAACTTTGAGCTGATCTCCTGGCTCTTCATGCGCATCTCCGGCCTTGTGCTGGTCTTCTTGGTCATCGGCCACCTCGTCATCATGAACATCCTCGATGGTGGCGTGCAGCGCATCAACTTCGCTTTCGTCGCCGGTCGCTACGCATCACCGTTCTGGCAGATCTGGGATCTCTTGCAGCTCTGGCTCGCAATGATCCATGGCACCAACGGCCTGCGCACCATCATCAACGACTACGCCGAACGCGACCAGACTCGCTTCTGGTTGAAGACCGTTCTCTACTGCTCTGCTGTGTTCATCATCATGCTGGGCACTTACGTCATTTTCACGTTCGACCCCAACATCGCTTAAGGATTCGTCGTGGTTGAGATCCACAAGTTTGAAGTAATCATCGTCGGCGCCGGTGGCGCGGGTATGCGCGCTGCTCTCGAAGCCAGCGACCGCGCCCACACCGCGGTGCTCACCAAGCTCTACCCAACCCGCTCGCACACTGGTGCAGCACAGGGTGGCATGTGTGCAGCCCTCGCAAACGTCGAAGACGACAACTGGGAATGGCACACCTTCGACACCGTCAAGGGTGGCGACTACCTCGTCGACCAGGACGCTGCTGAGATCCTCGCGAAAGAAGCGATT
>JBDLPZ010000201.1:0-3352 GCA_039800825.1 Actinomycetota bacterium | reverse complement strand
TCAAGGCCGCGCAGCGACCTGATGCCAAGATCGCACACGGCGACCACTGCCGCTGGTGCGCAGCCAAGCCCATCTGCCCCGTGATGAACGGAGCCCTCGACCGTCAAGTGCAGCAAAGTCTGGTCAACATCACGCCTGACCAGATCGGCGCGTGTCTGGAGCGTGCTGACGCATTGGAGACATACATCAAAGACGTGCGTGACTTAGCATTCCAAATCTTGGACAAGGGTGGTAAAGTGCCTGGTTACAAGTTGGTGGCCAAGCGTGCCACACGCAAGTGGGTCGACGACGCAGCAGCCGAGAAGGCGCTCTTTGAGATGGGCGTCGAACCACACGTCACTGAAATCATTTCACCAGCAGCCGCGGAGAAGCTGCTGAAAAAGAGCAAGTTGGCATTGCCTGACGATCTCGTCAAGTCAGTGTCATCTGGCAACACCATGGTGCCTGAGAGCGATCCCAGACCCGCGGTGTTACAAATCGGGCAGCAGTTATCTGCGGCCTTTTCTAAACTAGGAGTACAGTAATGTCAAATATCACCACATTCGCTTCGGCGAACCTCCCCGCTGTTAGCAGCCTCTCAACCGCTCTTCGCGCAATCGAAGCAGACGTCGGCCCTGCCGGCACCGTCATCATCAAGATGGACAAAACCGGACACTGGGTGTACGGCGCTGACCAGACTGAATGCGAAGACGACGCCACATGGGCTGTCAACCCTTTCTCTTTCGTTCACGGCTTCATTGCTTGGGGTGACGGCGAAGTGTTGGGCGAGAAGATGGTCAGCGTGTCACAACCCCTGCCTGAAGTGGAAGCTGCCCCTGCTGGCGCCAAACGTGGCTGGGAGACACAAGTGGGCATGTCTTTGAAGTGCCTCTCAGGCGAAGACAAGGACATGGAAGCGCGCTTCACATCCACATCCGTGGGTGGCAAGAAAGCGGTTCAGTCGTTGGCTGTGGCCATCGCAACTCAAGTCGACGCAGATCAAAGCAAACCTGTGCCAATCGTGCGCCTTAAGAAGGATCACTACCAGCACAAGTCCTACGGTCGCATCTTCACGCCGGTCTTTGAGATCGTCGAGTGGGTCGGCATGGATGGCGCTAAGGCTGAAGAGGAGCCAGCACCTGCGCCAGAGGCAGGTCGTCGTCGGAGGGTTGCAGCATGACGCTAGAGCTCGACGTCAACGAAGTCAACTTCATCTTAGAAGTGCTGACTAACGCACCGTACCGCCAAGTGGCGCCGCTGATCCAAAAGATCGCACAACAGTTGCCTCCACCTGCACCCGCAGCGGAGTAACTTTTTCTGATGGGTGTTATGAGCGCCCATTGGAAAAAGGAGAGAAAGCATGATTGAAGCAATGAAACAAGCGCTTGAGGCGTTGCAGGGGTCTGGCTATTACGACACAACGCAACAGCGAGAAGCCATCACATCCCTACGCCAAGCCATCGCAGAGGCAGAGAAGCAAAAATCTGTGCTTTTGGACAACGACCCAGAAAAGCACCCGCAGTTTTACACATGGACATGGGATGAATGGATGCGTGGCGGCGAGTGGCGCGCTGAATACGGCTGGAAAAAACCAGAGCGCAAGGTCACGAATCTAAAGCCTCTCTACACCCACCCATATGTTCCTACGGAACGGCAACCAAAGGTAGAGCAAGAGCCTGTGGCGATGTTGAATAGATGCGCTGACGAAAAGCTGCAAATCGTTTCTGACTATGACCGAAATCGTAGTATTTGGGAGTTGAGTATTGGAGAGCCGCACAAGGTCTACACCCACCCACAACCAAAGCGTGAACCGCTGACGGATGAGCAGTTACAAGCGATTGCAAAAGAGCATATCACTGTTGGCACTCGCTCGTTTGAAGAATTTGCCCGTCGAATCGAAGCCGCCCATGGGATCAAATAATGCTGTGGCTTGATTTTGAAACGCGCAGCACGTGCGACTTACGCACGCATGGTGTGTACAACTACGCGATGGACGCGAGCACCGAAGTGCTGTGCATGTCCTACGCATTCGGCGATGACGAGGTGCGCACTTGGGTGCCCACCGAACCATTTCCCGAAGATGTGCGCGGCTACAAGGGTCTGATCTACGCACACAACGCTGCGTTCGAGCGGTTGATCTTCTGGTACGTGTTGCAGATCAACTTCGACTTGACGCAGTTCGTCTGCACCGCCGCGCAGGCGCGTGCCAACTGCGCGCCTGGTTCGCTTGAAGACGTCGGTCGCTTCAGCGGCGCCAGCATGAAGAAGGATCACCGCGGCGCGCAGCTCATCCGGCTCATGTGCGTGCCGCCGTTCCGTGACGACCCAGAGCTGATGCAAGAGATGATCGAGTACTGCGAGCAGGACGTGCGTGCCATGCGTGCCATCAGCCAAGCCATGCGTCCGCTGTCTGAGCAGGAGCTCGAGGACTACCACATCAACGAGCGCATCAACGACCGCGGTGTGCTGGTCGACACCGAGCTGTGCCGCGCGGCCATCAAGTACGCATCCGACGAAGTTGTAGAAATCCAACAGATTGTCACCGAGGTGACAGAGGGTGCGATCACCTCGGTCCGCTCACCCAAGATGCGTGAGTGGGTGCTCGAGCGCGTTGGACCCGAAGCGCTCAAGTTGATGACCGTCTACAAAGATGGCGAGAAGAAGTTTTCAATCGACAAAACTGTGCGGGCTAACCTGCTCGCGATGGAGAATTCAGATGAGATACCGCCCGCTGTTGCCGAGGTTATACAGTGCGCCGATGACCTTTGGGCGTCGTCGGTTGCGAAGTTCAGCCGCCTCGCAGACTTGGCTGACGTTGAAGACCAAAGAGTTCGTGGAGCATTCGTATTCGCAGGCGGTTCAGCAACTGGTCGAGCAAGCTCTTACGGCGCCCAAGTCCACAACTTCACCCGCAAGTGCGCTGCCGAGCCCGACGCAGTCCGTGCAGCAATGGTCCGAGGGCACTCCATCGTCCCCAAATACGGCAAGCGCGTCACCGACGTCCTCAAGGGAATGCTTCGTCCTGCCCTTGTCCCCGCCGCAGGCAAGCACCTCGTTGTCGCTGACTGGGCAGCCATTGAAGCTCGTGCCAACCCTTGGTTATCAGGATTGGGCGAACAAAAACTTGAGCTCTTCAGAACCGGCGCAGACGTCTACAAAGTCAACGCCGCAGCCACCTTCGGATGCGCTGTCGACGCAGTCACCAAGGACCAGCGACAGATCGGAAAAGTCCAAGAGCTTGCCTGTGGGTTTGCCGGTGGCATCGGTGCTTTCGCTGCTATGGGTCGGGCTTATGGCGTGCTTCTTCCCGAATCAGACGCTCGTCGGATGGTTGACGGGTGGCGCCGTGCTAATCCTTGGGCTCCTACTTATT
>JBDLPZ010000200.1:0-7241 GCA_039800825.1 Actinomycetota bacterium | reverse complement strand
TTGGTTGGCCAGCGATCTTGACCGTTCTTCGACGGGAAGATGTTGTTAGCCAGCCGAGGCACAGCGACGACACGGAATTGCAAACCCTTGGAGCTATGCACTGTCATCAACTGTACGGAGTTGCCCTGAACGACGGAGAGAAGTTGGCCCTGGGCCTGAAGCCGACGCGCGTCCTCTAGCCAGCCTAAGAAAGCAAAAAGCGAGTTCTGACCATCGAGCGAAGTGAAGTCTGCAGCCATGCTGACAAAACTCCGCAGGTTGCTGGCCATGCCAGATGCAATCCGCGAGTTATGTGAGACCGCCTCAGCCATAAGACCGGAGATATTGAGAACCCGCTGAACAAAATCGACCAGCGGCTCACTCGTGTGGCGGCGGAAATACTCAACTTCACGAGCCAGTAAGCGAACTCGCGCGAACGCGTCAGCTGATAGGAGAGCGTTTCCGTCGCGCGCAATCTGCGTGATCGCATCGCCATATGCCACGACGTTGAGTCGGTCAGACTCTGAAATGGTGGCTTCGATAATTCCTTGAAGATCGCGCGGGCGTGGCCCTGACGACAGCACAAGCGATGCCGCAACATCCGCGATTATTTTGAGGTCACGATTGGAGATTCGAAATCGCGGGCCACTCAACAGTCGCACCCAGGCTTCGTTGGCCGTGGGTTCTGCGATGACCCGGAGATACGAGACAGCCTCTGCTACCTCGGGGATGTCGAGAAGATCCTGTTTTGTGCGGACCTGCACATTGATACCGCGCTCTGCCAGCGCTCGGTAGTACCAGCCAACGTCAGCACGTCGACGCAGAAGAATCGCCATGTCATCCAGTGGCACACCTGCAGCGGCCTGGGTGCGAATGTGATCGGCGAGCCACTCAACTTCAGCCAGTGAATCGGCGAAGTAGCCCACTTCGACGGTTCCAGGTCCATATTTCGGCTCAGGCTTGGAGGCCAGAGGCGCCGCCAACGGATGCGCATCTGGCTGGCGAAGCTCGTGCGTGAGCGCGTTTGCTACTGACACGATGTTCTCGCCGTTGCGCTGAGTCACGGGGAGTTTGAAGTCCGGCGCAAGTCCGCTGGACAAGCAGAAATGAGTTGGGAATAGATCGATGTTGCGCGGGTTCGCCCCACGAAAGCCGTAGATCGACTGCAAGCCGTCGCCGACAGCGGTGATCGGATGGCCATCGCCGAACAACGCCATCATCAGTTTGCGCTGAGCCGTGGAGGTGTCTTGATACTCATCGAGAAGAACGACCTTGAAGCGATCGCAGATCATCGAGACCAACTCGGGCTGCGACTTGAAGATCTTCAAGCTCAATCGCGTCAGATCTGCGTAGTCAAGGCAGTCATTTAGCCGCTTGTACTCACGAAACTCCAAGACCAGCTTGGTCAGCAGTATTCGGTGGCGGCTCGTAGCGACCATTTTGCGGGCAGCATCATTTGACGCCACTGGCTCAACGTCTGCAATCAGAGCCTCATCGAAATCTAGAAGCTCTTCGTGATCGATGTCGTAATCGCTCATCGCGTCGTCGAGCGCAAGCAATCGCTCGAGCACGGTGGAGAAACTCATCTCTGAGTCGGCGAAACTCAGAGTTGTTTCTCGCAGCATTCGGATCGCGAGCTGTTGGCGGCGAACATCCGAAAGAAGAAGGTGCTCAGGCTCAATGCCGATGCGGATACCAAACTCTCGAATCAACTCCCCTGCAAACGAGTGGTACGTCGACACCGTCGGTTCGCCCGCATCCGTCAGCGGTTGCTGATTGGTGGCGGCGAGTCGGGTCAAAGCCTCACGCACGCGAACCTGCAGTTCGCCGGTCGCAAGGTTGGTAAAGGTAAGGCCGAGAACTGCATCAGCAGGCACAAAACCGTTGGCAACCAAATAGACAACGCGAGCCGTCATGACGGCGGTCTTGCCTGAGCCCGCGCCTGCGACGATGACGCCAGGTACGAGGTCAGCTTCGATCGCGGCAAGCTGTGGGCCATCGAAGGGAATTCCCAGCACTTCGGCTACGGCAGCGGCAGAAAGTTGTGGCTTCATCAAGATATCACCGGTCGACCTTCTGCCATCAGTGGGCAGCTCGTTTTGATTGAGCAATAGGTGCAGGAATCTCCCACGGTTGGGAAGTAGTCCTCATCACGAATTCGCTGAGCAGTCGTGGCCATAAAGTCTTCAATCCAGGGACGACCAGTAGCCGGTTCTGGAGCCAGCGCGGGTTGGTGCCTTTCAGTTGGCGAACCATCAGCCGTGCGCTTGCGAACAAAGAGCAAGACGGCGCCACCGAGCACCGGCTTCGCGAACTCAGCTCCGAGTTTCTCGGCGACCAATCCTCGACTGACGGCGGCCTGGTACAGCGCGAGCTGTTTGTTCGAGACCGTCTTCGCCTCGCTGAACGCTTGACCATTGGTCTTCAAATCGGCGATGTAGACCGAGCCCGCTGTATCAACCAAGAGCATGTCGATCTGTCCACGCAGCGTCACCGTTTCAATGACGCCATCCGAGTTGGTGACCGTCCAGGTGTCGTGGAAGTCAGCCTCAGCCCCGACTACAGACATCTGAGTCGCAGCACGCCATTGAATGAATGAATCGATGCATGCACGAGCATTCTTTTGTTCTTGGATATTGCTCCACGGTGCATCGAGCTGGAGCTTCGAGAAGGCCTGATCGAGCAATGCTGAAATCTCGGCAGAGTTGTTGGGATCGAGAGAGCCCTCGTTTATCGCCTGCGCGAAAGCATGAACAATCGTGCCGAAACTCAGTGCAATGGTTTTGGCCTCTGAGGCCAGTGCCCGCTGGGACATGAACCACGACAGCGAGCAATCCTCGAACATCTGCAGCGACGAGCCGCGCGCGTACACCGGCTTAGTGGGATCATCGATCGGTACGTCAGATTCTGTGACAGGCAGAGTCCCCCACCACGTCGATGGGTGTGCTGCCGGCACGATTCGGCGACCAGTGGCATCACTCAACGATGCAAGATAGGCCAAGCGCACTGCCGCGGCCGTTCGAAGTTCTGATGCGGCCGATGAATCACTTGCGACTCGGCGCAGCTGTGCGACAAGGCCCGATGTGGAATAGCGAGCTCGAGGCGTGGCGACTTCTTCCTTAGACGCCTTCGGCGTTTCACCGACCAACTGCGTCACGAAGCGTGACGGGCTGCGACCAGCCTCGGCATCGGCAGTTGTCGAACTCACATAAAGCTTGCTCTGCGCACGAGTGCATGCAACGAAGAACAGGCGGCGCTCTTCAGCGACAACTTCTGATCTTTCGGGCAGCGATCCGAGAGTCACCGTCTGTGAATCGACGTCGAGTTGGATCTTGTCAGGTTGAAAAATGCCAGTCCTGCGCTTGATGTCTGGCCACACACCTTCATCTGCGCCACAGATAAACACAACCGACCACTGAAGCCCCTTAGACCGATGTGCGGTCAGCAGCGCGACTGCGTCAGGGCGATGGCCAGAATCGATTTCGTCCGCAGCCACCACGAGTCCCCGTACGAGCACGACAAAGGGAAGGATCTGCGATGTCCGATGAGAGCGCGCCAAATCGAACAGTGTGCTGACAGCATCAAGATCTCGGTTGGCACGCGAACTGCCGGCCAGCGCCTGCTTGCGCAGCTGTGCTGGCCAAGAGGTCTGTGACCACAGATGCCACAGCACATCGGCAACAGTCTTGGACTGCGAAACCAAATCCGCTGAATCGCCTAACAAGTTCTGCAGAGCCCGAAACTTATGGACGACATCGCCCGTCACTTCAGGATCGAGAACTGCGCTGAGCGAACGATCAGTCAGGGCGTTTGCGACCAACTGATCGCTCCAGCCAGCGTCCTGGGATGGATGCGCCTTCTTAAGGGCTAATGCCAAAGCTCGGATGTCGGCGCGAGCAATGCCGCCGAGCGGAGATGTCATCAACTCGAATGCGGTCGATACATCGCGGAGGCGCTGTGGATGCAGACTCGCCTCCAGCGCTAGCAAGAGCGTCGCGACGCTGGTCTCCTGAGCCAATGGCACATCGTCAAAACTCACTTCGACTGGAATGTCTGCGTTGCGAAGTGCTCGCTCCAGAGCTGGCATTGAGACTGAGCCAGAGCGCACAAGAATCGCGAAATCTCGAAACCTCAGCGGTGTCGCAGACGATCGCGTCGTCGCGACCAACTCTCGAATCCTTTCGGCTACTTCCTCTGCCTCAACCTCGGCCGACTCGTAGTTTGTGAATTCGACAACCCCATCTTCGCGCGCAGTGGTGTTGAGGTTTCGATGCATTCGCGCCACTTCGAGAGGCATGTCTCCCAAAGGATTGCGCTCAATCACTCGGTATGCGGCATCACGGATGACGTGGCCGAACCGGCGAGTGGTGTTCAACACCGAAACATCTGCACCGAGGTAGGCGAAGTCCTCGTGGAACTTACGCACAGCCCGACTATCAGCACCACGGAAACCGTAAATCGATTGGTCTGGATCACCCACAGCCACCACGATGCAACCTGGCGCGGCCAAATTCTTCAGCAATTCAATCTGCTGTGGATCTGTGTCCTGGTATTCGTCGACGTAAATTGCGCGATAGCGGCGCTGTAGATCTGCCTGTTCGCGACGCTCAGCTGTCAGAGTCACGGCGCGACCAATCAGCTCGTTGTAGTCGAGTGCGGACTGTTGCTCGATGACGTCGAGGTACTCCTCCAACACATGCGCGACTGCGACCCACTCAGGCTCGTTGTGACGATGGGCGGCAGCGAGAAGCTCTGCGGCACCGATGCCAAGACTTTGAGCGCGAGCTAGCGCATTTCGAATCTCGACCGTCAGACCGCGCGTCGACAAGGCCTGGCTCAGTGTCGATGGCCAGTTCACCTTCTCGGTCACGAGGACTTCGTCGACGATGCTGCCAAGAATCTCGCGAACCTGCATTTCTTGTTCTGGTCCAGAGAGAAGTCGAATCGGTCCGAGTGCCTCAGTGTCGTACTCACGCACAATCGATAGCGCTAATGAGTGAAAAGTGCTGACCGCAGGAACTTCGCTTCCACCCACGCGAGCGATGATCCGCTCACGCAGCTCACCGGCCGCTTTACGTGCAAAGGTCAGAACCAGAACCTCACGCGGCGCGAGTGCGCCATCGCCAGTGAGTCGAGCTGCCACGGCCTCGGCAAGGGTCGTCGTCTTGCCGGTGCCAGGACCCGCGAGCACGAGCAGAGCACCAGAATCGTGGTCGACCACGCGCTGCTGCGAAGGATCGAGAACCGTCTCCGTGCTTTGGACTGCGATTTCTCGTGAGAGTTGCCAACTAGCCGCAGACTGCGGACGTGGAATGAGGCTCACAAGTTCGGATGACATACCGCGCAAGGTAGCGGGGAGTCCTGACAAACCGCGGAAATGCCTCGACACGCACAAAAGCGGCCTGCAGGAGCGGCCAAAGTAGCCCGAAACGGGCCTCAGGTGAGAACCTACGCCCGTGCCAAGCGCGAGCAACCACACGGTCGTAATCGAAGACGGAGTCGTTTCCCGTCGCGTTCGTCGACCCGTTGACCTCGCCAGATTCTTGGCTGCACTTCTCGGCATCATCGCGATTCTTGTCATCGCCACCGTGTTGATTCAGACATTCTCCGGAATCGACAAGGACGTAGCCGACAGCGCCGCAAAGCTGCCGGCCTTCATCGCAGTCGCACTCGGGTTGATCTCCGCGCTCGGCCAGTTCGTCTTGCCAATCGCAGTCGCAATCAATCTCGCGACCCGTCGCCTCGCCGGTCTCCTCGCCGAAGCCGTCGTCGCTTTTGCTGCCGCGGCAGCGATTGCGGTGCTCGCCAACGATGCCGCTTCGACGCTTGGCACCCGCGACTTGTGGTTCGCGATTGCAGGTACGACCGATCGCGCCGCTGTTCCCCTACAGCCAGTGCTAGCCGGCGTCTTCGCATTCCTCACCGTCGCACGCCTTCGTGGTCGAGTCAGCTCTCTCGCAGCTTTCTTCATTGTCTCGGCGCTGACCGCAGACGTGGTCAGCGGTGGCTACACCGCTGCAGCACTCGGTATCAGCGTCTTGATCGGCTGGGCCGTCGGCCTCGCCTTCCGCTATTCCTTGGGTACGCCGACCACTCGCCCCAGCGGTGCAGCAGTCGCGGAAACTCTCGAAGTCGGCGGATTGCCCGTCTCAGTTCTGCGCGCGACCGTCACCACGGATCGAGGACGCCGCTACGCCGCGACGACTCTTGATGGCCAGCCACTGCATGTCATTGTGTTTGACCGCGACCTCGAAGGGGCTGGCGTCATTCCGCGCTGGTGGCGCTCGCTGCGCCTTCGCGATAACGACGCACTCGGCGGTTGGACCATGCGCGAAGCCGTAGAGCGATCAGCACTGATGGCGTATGCGTCAGCTTCAGTTTCGGCTCCTGTGCCGCCCCTTCGATTGGTGCGCGCCATCGGCGAAGACGCCTGTGTTCTTGCATATGACTGGGTATTTGGCCAGTCGCTTGAAGAGTTGATTGGCTCCGAGAACCAGCTGTCGGATAGCGCGCTGCACTCGGCATGGCATGGCCTCAAGGTGCTACATAACGCAGACATTGCGCATCGCGGCATTTCTGCCGACCACATGATTCTCACGCCAGAAGACGATGTCGTGCTCGTGCACATCACATCTGGCACAGTCGCGATGAGCGATCTGCAAGAGCGGATCGACGTCGCCGACATGCTGATCACGCTCGCTTTGGTGTCCTCGCCAGAACGCGCCGTGGCGGCTGGCGACGAAGTGCTTGGACGCCGTCGATTGATGCGAGCGCTTCCTGCGTTGCAACCGTTCGCGCTTTCGCAGCACAACCGCAAACTTCTACGCCGCCACAAAGAACTGCTGACGACGCTGCGCACATTGGTCGCCGCATTAGCCCCAGGCGAAGTTGTCGAAAATATCTCAATCGAACGCCTCAGCCCGAAGAAGATGCTGAGCCTCATTGGCTTCCTGATCGCGGGCTACATCTTGATTGGCCAGTTCGCTCAGGTCGATGTCATCGCATTGATCCGTGAAGCGAATTACGCGTGGGTCGCAGTCGCTGCATTCACCACTTTGCTGACCTACGTCGGCTCGGCGATGGCGCTCGATGGATTCGTCGTCGAGAAGCTCAACCACTGGCGCACCTTCCTCGCGCAATGGGCAGCATCGTTTGCGACGCTCGTATCACCTCCGACTCTCGGCACAGTCGCGGTCAATGGCCGCTACTTGCAAAAGTCGGGTCTGCCACCCGCTGCGGCTGGTGCCGCCGTCGGCCTCTCT
>JBDLPZ010000199.1:0-2951 GCA_039800825.1 Actinomycetota bacterium | reverse complement strand
GACCTTGGTGATCTTGGTCGGATCGATATCTTCAGCATCAAGCGCAGCGACTGGCTCATCGTTGACGAGCAAGTGACCTGCAGTGGTGGTGAAGCCCTTCTTGAATTCCGCAATGGTCTTCTCGAGGGTGGCAACCGTCTCGTCGGTCAAGAGTGCAGTGGTGCGCAGATCGTTGACAGCCGCAGCTGCTTCACGGTGAGCGTAAGCCAAGAACTCTGCTTCAAAGCGGCGAATATCTTCGACAGGAACATCATCAAGCTGGCCGGTCGTACCTGCCCACACCGAGATGACTTCGTCTTCTGGTGAGAACGGGGTGTACTGAGGCTGCTTGAGAAGTTCAACCAAGCGAGCACCGCGATCAAGCTGTGCCTTAGACGCAGCATCGAGGTCCGAACCGAAAGCGGCGAACGCTTCGAGTTCGCGGTACTGAGCGAGGTCGAGACGCAGACGACCAGCAACACGCTTCATTGCCTTGGTCTGAGCCGAACCACCCACGCGAGAAACCGAGATACCCACGTTGATAGCTGGGCGAACACCTGAGTTGAACAAGTCAGACTCAAGGAAGCACTGGCCGTCGGTGATCGAAATAACGTTGGTCGGAATGTAAGCCGAAACGTCGTTTGCCTTGGTTTCGATGATTGGAAGACCAGTCATTGAACCTGCGCCAAGCTCGTCAGAGAGCTTTGCACAACGCTCGAGCAACCGGCTGTGTAGGTAGAACACGTCGCCTGGGTAAGCCTCGCGGCCTGGTGGACGACGGAGCAAGAGCGACACGGCGCGGTAAGCCTCAGCCTGCTTCGACAGGTCGTCGAAAATGATGAGGACGTGCTGGCCCTGGTACATCCAGTGCTGGCCGATAGCCGATCCGGTGTAAGGAGCGAGGTACTTGAAGCCGGCTGGGTCAGAAGCAGGAGCTGCAACGATGGTGGTGTATTCCATTGCGCCGTTTTCTTCCAAAGCACCCTTCACAGCTGCGATGGTCGAGCCCTTCTGGCCGATAGCGACGTAGATGCACTTAACCTGCTTCTTCGGGTCGCCTGATGCCCAGTTGGCCTTCTGGTTGATGATCGTGTCGATCGCAACCGCGGTCTTGCCGGTCTGGCGGTCACCAATGATGAGCTGGCGCTGGCCACGACCGATAGCGGTCATCGAGTCGATGGCCTTGATGCCGGTAGCCATTGGCTCCTTCACTGGCTGGCGCTGAACAACGGTCGGCGCCTGCAGTTCGAGTGCACGAGTAGCTTCAGCAGCGATAGGGCCGAGACCATCGATTGGGTTACCCAACGGATCCACGACGCGACCAAGGAAGCCATCGCCAACTGGCACCGAAAGAATTTCACCAGTGCGGCGAACCGTCTGGCCTTCTTCGACTTTGGCGCCATCGCCGAGCAACACGACACCGATTTCGCGAACGTCGAGGTTGAGGGCGAGACCGCGCAGGCCGCCTTCAAATTCGAGCAATTCGTTGGTCATTGCCGAGTGGAGACCTTCAACGCGAGCAATACCGTCACCAGTTTCGATCACGCGACCGACTTCGTCGCGGGTAGTGGCTGGCGCGTATGACGCGACGTTGCGCTCAATGGCGGCGCGGATTTCGTCCGGGCGGATCGAAAGCTCCGTCATGATGTCCTGCTTCCTTGTAAGAGTGGAACTGTTGTTAAGTCTTGTGTCTCGACTAGCCGACGAGCGTGCGGCGAGCTAGTTCGAGACGTGAAGCGACGCTGCCGTCGATCACTTCGCCACCGAGGCGCACAGACACGCCACCGATGACCGAAGGATCAACAACAACATTGAGGCTGACTTGCTTGTCAGCCAGACGACCAAGTGCTGCAGCGAGTCGCGCAGACTGATCATCGGTAAGGGCGATTGCGACCCGCACGTCGGCCACCACACGATTGCGCTGGCTAGCAGCGATATCGCTCAATGACTTGAGTGCGGCATCCACACGGCGACCACGAAGGTTGGCAGCGATATGACCCAGCAGAAGGTGAGCACCTTCAGCTGCGCGACCTGCGAGCACATCGTGAACCACAGAGGTCTTGGCCGAACCAGGCAATGCTGGGTTGGTCATCGTCATCTGCAATTCAGCGTTGGCATCGACTGCGCGGCCGAAGAGGAACAGTTCCTCTTCGATGCGGTCGAGAACGCCGGCCTTCTCAGCAGATGCAAACACAATCTGTGCTGCAAGAGCTTCGACGGCCTCAACGAGGTCATCTTCAGATGTCCATCGTGAACCAGCAACTGCCACCAAGATGTCGGTCGCGATCGCGCTGATACGTGAACCAAAAAGTTCACGCACGAGTGACTCTCGGGCAGCCTGTGGCTGGCCTGAGTCAGCAAGCGCCGTGCGCAGAGACTTGTCTGCACTCAGCGTCGCTACGACGTTGAGAAGATCTTGGGCAGCAGATGCGAAACCCTCATCACCGCTACGGCCGGCAACAGCTGCCTGCAGTGCGGTAAGTGAATCGCGGCTGGATCCGAGCATTAGCGACCTGCCTCCGAAGCCTGACGCTCGAGGTCTGCGATGAATGCATCCACGACTTCACGCGCACGCGCGTCGTCCTGGAGGCTGACACCGACAACCTTTGATGCCAGTTCGAGTGCGATAGCGCCAACTTCGCGCTGCAGTGAAGCCACTGCCTGCGCCTGTTCTGCACGCACCTGATCCTGTGCACGAGCGGTGACCGCGGTAGCTGCCGCAACGGCTTCTGCCTTGGCTTCTTCGATGACTGCCTTCTTTTCTTCAGCGGCAGCTGCACGAATGTTTGAAGCTTCGGTACGCGCTTCAGCAAGCTGAGCGGTGTAATCCTTCAAAGCAGCCTCGGCCTTGGCCTGGGCTTCTTCTGCACGCGCGAGTCCGCCTTCGATCTTGTCGGCACGATCTTCAAGAACCTTGTTGAAACGTGGCAACACGAACTTAGAGAACAACACGACCAGGATGAGGAACGAAA
>JBDLPZ010000198.1:0-2903 GCA_039800825.1 Actinomycetota bacterium | reverse complement strand
TGCGTCACCGCTTCCGCGGTCGCAGCTCGACCAACCTGCTGATCTTCTTGCCAATGGCTACCCCCGAAGTTGTGCTTGGTGCGTCGCTACTGGCGCTGTTCCTCAACCTCGGTCTGCCGCTCGGGCCGACAACGATCATCATCGCTCACATCATGTTCTGTATTTCATTTGTGGTGGTGACGGTCAAGTCTCGACTCCAGGGTATGGATCCACGTCTCGAAGAGGCAGCTCAAGATCTCTACGCTGATGAGGCCGCGACTTTCCGCTACGTGACGTTCCCGCTAGTCGCACCTGGCATCGCGGCCGCTGCGCTGTTGTCGTTCTCGCTGTCTTTCGATGACTACATCATCACGAACTTCAATAGCGGTACGACGGTCACATTCCCGATGTACGTCTGGGGTGCTGCTCAGCGCGGCATTCCGCCTCAGGTCAACGTGATCGGCACGCTGATGTTCTTCGGCTCGCTTGCGATCGTTTTGGTCGCTCAGGTGGTTGGCCGAGCACGCCAGAAGAAGTAGAAACGCACCTCATTGTTGGGCCGTTTAGGAGTCGAAGCCGATTCCTAAACGGTCCAATGTGCGTAGTAGAACGTCTCTGCGTCCACCATTGTTGTCTGCCTTTGCCAGCGAGCGCTGGGTCTGGCTGATTCCCCAACTCTTGAATGGCTCGGGAGGAAATGGGTGGGGGAGAGTGCAAACCATCTCGGTGGCCAGCCCATCTGGCTGCTTGTCCATCAGCATCCCATACATGATGCGAGCGGCGAATCGGCTCGAACCAACGCCCAATCCCGTGAAGCCTGTGACTGAGGCGACTTTGCCTCCGAAGTGTCGAGTCCAAAATGGCGTGAACCGAGTGCTCGTGTCGATCGCGCCACCCCATCCATATTCGAATTCGATGCCTTGGAGTTGTGCGAACGTCGCGAAGAATCGAGTTACTTGTCTCTCGTAGGCGGGGTAGGAACTCTCAAAGTTCGGGTTGAGTTTGCTGTTGAAGTGGTGCACCGCGTCGTAGCCGCCGAACAAAATTCGGTCGTCGCTGGTTCGGCGGAAATAGCAAAACAAATTGCTGGCCTCGACGGCACCTTCATGTCCGTTCCAGCCGACGCTCTGCCACTGCTCTGCAGACAGCGGCTGCGTAACGAGCGAATAGTCGTACACGGGCGCGATGCGTCTGCGGACAGATCGAAAGGGCGACCTAAATGCATTGATTGCTAGGGCCACTCTTCGCGCACGGACTTCAGCTTTCGGAGTGCGGCAGAAAACGCAGTCGCCGCCATCCACCAAATCGCGCATTGGCGTGTGCTCAAATACCTGCACGCCTAAGTCCAGTGCCGCCTGTAGCAAACCCTCGGCGAGTTGGCTTGGATTTACTGTCGCGACACCGCTGGGGTCATAGAGAGCGGCGATGTAGCGGTTCGAGTTCAGTCGCTGGCGAAGTTCGTCAGTGTCGAGGAACCGAACAGAACTGTTGAACTGTTGAAGGTCTTGCGCTTGCTGCATCACATTAAGTCGCTCATGTGGGCGCGCTGCCAACTCGAGTTCACCGACATCGCGCCACTCGCACTCGATCTTTCGGTCGGCGACGAATGATCTGATTGCTTCCAGGTTTTCATCCCCGAGTTTGTGCAGCAAGGGATAGTCGGCCGGCCATCGAGAATGACCGTTTTCGAAACCATGAGTAAGCGATGCGTGGATGAAGCCACCATTGCGGCCAGAAGCCTGGCCAGCGACGATGTCGGCCTCGATGAGCGCGACATCCAAGCTTGGGTCCGCAAGCTTGGACTCGATCGCAGTCCATAAGCCAGTGAAACCGCCGCCGACAACGAGCAAGTCAACCGTGAGGTCTCGATGCAAGGGCTCATGGCGCTGCTTCTTGGCAGTGCTGTGCCAGAACGGCGCGTTGGTGATGTTGCGAAGAGAAGGATGAATCAAAACGCCTCCATGCGTTGTTGTGGACTGGGAGCGCTCGGCCGTCTGCCGGCTAATCCCACCAATCCCTTCCGCACAAAGTGAACCGACTCAATGTAGCGTGTCACCATGGCTAGATACGGCGCGCAATTCGGACCCGACATTACTTTTCTTGGCGTTCCCGCCATCGATTTGGACGATTCGGAAGCTCTCGCTGCGGCCGACGTAGTTATTGTCGGTGCACCGTTCGACGGTGGAACCTCGTACCGTGCAGGCGCACGTTTCGGTCCTAGCGCAATCCGCGGTACGGACTACTTGCCGCATGACGGCTCTCGACCCTCGCTGGCGATGCGCACCGATGGTCTTAAGGACATGGTCGTTGTTGATGCTGGCGATGTTGAGATGTTCAGTGGTGACGCAGCCAAATCGTGCGCATCTCTCGAAACTGCCATTGAGACAGTGGCAAAGGCGGGCGCGGTTCCGCTTGTGCTCGGTGGCGACCACACCATCACCTGGCCAGATGTCACTGGCGTAGCTCGCGGAGTTGGTTGGGGTCGGGTGGCAGTCATTCACTTTGATGCTCATGCCGATACCGGCGACATCACGTTCGGCTCGCTCATTGGGCATGGACAGCCAATGCGACGGCTCATCGAGTCCGGTGCAGCTCGAGGCGATCGCTTCTTACAAATGGGACTGCGCGGTTACTGGCCTGAAGACGAGACTCTCGAGTGGATGGCAGCTCAGGGCATGCGCTCATACGAAATGACTGAGATTGTTGCTCGCGGCTTCGACGAGTGCCTCACTGAGGCACTGAGCATTGCTATGAACGACTGCGACGGAGTATTCCTCTCCGTGGATGTCGATGTCGTTGATCCAGGTCACGCGCCGGGGACAGGCACACCCGAACCCGGTGGTCTTACCTCGCGTCAGCTTCTCGATGCAGTTCGCCGGATCTGTTACGAAGCACCTGTCGTCGGTATGGACGTCGTTGAAGTT
>JBDLPZ010000197.1:0-4213 GCA_039800825.1 Actinomycetota bacterium | reverse complement strand
TCCTTGCTGTCGCCCGAAACGAACAACGTTCGGGGCGAAATCAGTTTACTTTGCGGTACCGGCGCTACCGCGTTGAATCTGCGGTATTTCGCCGGTTTCGCCCTTGGCCTGCGGATGAACCAACGACATGATGATCACGCCAGCCATGGCCATCAAGCCAGTGACCACGTAAACAATGACTGCCCATACCGGCGACTGTGCGGCCTCATCGAGGATGACGATACCGATGCAGACAGCAACCAGCGGATCGATGACAGTCAGTCCGGCGATAACCAAATCAGGCGGACCCGACGAGTAGGCATTCTGCACGAAGAGACCGCCGACGACTGCTGCGATGATAAGCGCCGCAAGGCAGAGCCAGAGCAGCGGATCCATCTGATGCTGAATCAGACGCGCTTCAACCGTCTTGGCGAGGGTGGCGACGAAGCCGTAGAGCACACCCGCGCCGACGATGTAGAACAACGCAACAGGGTGCTTACGCATGATGAATACGTAGAGACCGGCGAAAATGAGCATGATCACACCGAGCACGATGAGGATCTGAATGAGGTCTTCTTCCTGCACCGGGACATTGCGTGCAGTAAACGCAGCGACCGTAACGAAGAGACCGATACCACCAACGCACATGGCTATGGCGATAATCGAGGTGCGATTGAGCTTGACCTTGCTCACGCGCGAGTTAAGGATCGCTGTGATGACGAGGGCGACAGCGCCAATCGGCTGAACGACCATGATCGGTGAGAACGCGAGCGAGATGAGCTGGAAAACGATGGCGAGACCCAGAAACATCGTGCCGAAAAGCCACGAAGGACGCGCCATGAGGGCCGCAAGCTGACGCACGTTGAGCGCCGATTGTTTTGTTTCCTCAACCGTGTTCGATTCAACTTTGCCGACACCGGCATGCTGCATCTGCGCACCGATGGACATCAGTACAGCACCCACGAGCGCGAATGGGATGCCGATGAATTGTGCGGGGTCGAGGTTGTACTGCGGTGCCCCGAACATGTTCGCCCAAACGTCCATGAGGCTGACTCTACCCAGAGGCCCGAGCACGACCTAGCACCCACGCCGTTAGGCTAAAGACGTGAGTATTCGACCCATTGTCATCTGCGGTGACCCTGTTTTACACACGCCGGCACGGCCGGTCGATTCATTTGACGACCAACTCGCCGAGCTCATTGCGGACATGTACGAAACGATGGACGCTGCTCCAGGCGTTGGACTCGCGGCACCCCAGATCGGTGTTCCTCTTCAGGTATTTGTGTACTCGTATCCGGATGACGACGGCAACGACCGTCGCGGAGTGGCAATCAACCCGGAGCTGTTCACAAGCCCCCCTCCGATTGACAAGCCCACCGCTGCCGATGACGAGGGCTGCCTTTCATTCCCTGGCGAACGTTTTCCCCTCATCCGCTCAGACCGGGTGATTCTGCGCGCACTCGATGCCTCCGGCGAACCGTTTACCCTCGAGTGCGACGGCTGGTTCGCACGCATCATGCAGCACGAATTCGACCACCTTCTTGGCTACCTCTACGTTGATCGTCTTGCTCACAACGAGGCCAAACAGGCAGACAAAGCACGCAAAAAGAACGGTTGGGGAAAGCCCGGATTGAGCTGGATGCCCGGAGTCGATGACCTCGAGGGCTAGCCAAGTGAGAAACTTGCTCCCCGAGATGGACTCGAACCATCAACCTGCCGGTTAACAGCCGGCTGCTCTGCCAATTGAGCTATCGAGGATTGGCGCTTGCGCGTAATCAGACTATCACCGTTTGAGCGGTGGTTTTGCACGCAGAGGCAGGGTCAGGCTTAGTTCTCGCGCAGTGCTCGTCGCTCGTTTTCGAGCGCGACGAGAAGTTGCTGAATCTCGCGCGCCTGAGCGGGGTCGTCTCCCCCAAGACGCTGCAGTCGACTCATCGCATCAGCCTTGCGACGCACGAGGTCGCGTTCGATAACGCTTGAAACGATGCTGGAAACGTAGAGCGGGAGGCGCTCGCTGTCCGACTCAGGTAAAGGTGCAACAGCAAGTTGTGTGACCAGTGGAACCAAGGGTTCAGGGACCGTGCCGAGTACCGCGGGTAACCACTCAGGCGCGTCGGGAGAAACCGACGAGGTGACAATTGCCTGACGAAGTGCCTCGAGAGACGGCTGTCCGAGGGCGACCTGAGTCATGCTCGAGCGTAATGACTCCGGAACAAATCGTGGGTACTGCAGATAGGCGGAGAGCGCATCCCGCTCGAGACGAACTAGCGGGTCACGGCCGAGATCGAGATATGAGACGGTCGGCGCCGCTTGAGCGCCGGGCATTACATCGTCCATGGCAGGGGCAGTCTCACGGCCAGGCTGCGTCGTATCGCTAGAGCCATTGGCGACACGAGCAGCGCGCTCAACCGCGCGTTGCGCCTCGGCGAGATCTACGCCCGTGATTCGTGCAAGCTCGCGCGTATAGCCAGGCCGTAACGAACCATCGCGAATTTCAGCCACAACTGGCGCCGCTTCACGAAGTGCCGCCACACGACCCTCAACCGAATCGAGGTTGTACTGGGACACAAGTGTCTTCATGACGAATTCGAACATCGGCACTTTGTGGGTGATGAGTTCACGCACTGCCTGTTCACCGCGTTCAAGTCGCAGGTCACAGGGGTCGAGCCCCTCAGGCGCAACAGCGACATAAGTCGCCGCGTTGAAGCGTTGCTGCTCGCTGAAGGCTCGCATTGCCGCTTTTTGTCCCGCAGCGTCAGGGTCGAAGGTGAAGACGACCTCGCCGAGACCAGAATCGTCGCCCATGATTCGACGAATGAGCTTGATGTGGTCAACACCAAAGGCAGTTCCACAGGTAGCGACCGCGGTTGTGATACCGGAAAGGTGTGCCGCCATGACATCGGTGTACCCCTCGACAACGACAACTTGCCGCGTCTTACTGATGTCGCGCTTAGCGAGGTCGAGGCCGTAGAGAACTTGCGCCTTGTGGTAAATCGGCGTGTCAGGGGTGTTGAGATACTTCGGGCCTTGATCATCGTCGAACAGTTTGCGCGCACCAAATCCGACCGTTTGACCTGTGACATCACGGATGGGCCAAATCACGCGACCACGAAAGCGGTCAAACGGCCCCTTGTCGCCTTGAGACAGAAGTCCCGCGGCCACCATCTCGTCATCAGTGAAGCCCTGTGTCTTGAGAGCGGTGCGCAAGTCGCCCCAGCTCTTGGGCGCGTAGCCAACACCAAAGTGCGCGGCGGCGTCTTTGTCGAAGCCGCGACCGCCCAGGAAAGTTCTCGCAATGGCGGCATCTGCCGTGGCCAGTTGAGACTGGAAGTACTTAGCAGCAGCATCATTCGCTGCGTAAAGTCGCGCACGGTTCGGTCCGTCAGATGACTTGGCCGCGCCCTCTTCGTAGGTCAAGGCGTAGCCGAGGCGGTCAGCGAGACGCTCGACAGCTTCAGTAAATGAAACGTGGTCGAGTTTCTGCATGAAACTGTAGACATCACCACTCTCACCACAACCAAAGCAGTGGTAGTAACCCGACGCGGGACGAACGTGGAAGCTCGGGCTCCGTTCATCGTGGAACGGGCACAGTCCTTTGAGCGAACCAACGCCAGCGCTCTTGAGGCTGACGTGTTCGCCGATCACATCCGCGATGTTGGTGCGTGCCTTAACCTCATCGATGTCCGAAGCGCGAATACGACCGGCCACTAGTTACCCACCACACGCTCATACCAAGCGAAAGCGCCCTGGTCGGTGAGGCTGGCAATTTGATCAACGACGATGCGCTTGCGAGCAGCATCGTCAGTAGCACTCGACCAGTCGTCCGAGAATGCCGCATCGAGGTGTTGATCGCCGGTTGCCCAGATCGTGTCGGCAAGCTCAGTCAATATTTCGCGCTGTTTGGTGTAGACCGGCTGACGTGAGCTGATCTTCATGACGAACGCAGCGACGATGCCTTTCAGGACAGCTATTTCAGCCGAAATCTCTGCGGGGATAATAACCGAGGCACCAAATCGGGCGAGCTGCTTCTGCGGGTAAGCCGATCGCGTCGCGTGGGTTGACGAGTGCGCAAATCGACCAATCAGTTTGCTCGTGAGGTTCTTGAGTTGCGCTTGAGCTTGGCGTGACCCATCCCACACGTCAATCCACTCGGGGAGACTGTCGAGACGATCGAACGCGGCAATCAGCTCATCGTGTGTGTGCTCACCGCCAATCCACTCGAACATCTCATCGA
>JBDLPZ010000196.1:0-2899 GCA_039800825.1 Actinomycetota bacterium | reverse complement strand
GCAGACAAGCTTCTCGATGCTTTCGAAAAGGTCGTAGTGGTAACTCCCACTCCGACTCCTACCCAATCTCCCAAGCCGACCCACGACACTACTGCGAGCCCCACATCATCGACATCCGTCGGTGATCTCGATCAGTCGTTCGCGGGTCGGCTTGGGGCCTTCGTGACCGCGGCGTTGCTGTTTTGGCTGCTAGTCGCTATCTACACGACGTGGCGCTACTTGCGAATGCGAAAGTTCCGTCAGCGGCTCGATCAGTACACAGACCACGCCACACCCGAAGCAGCAGGGGAGCCCAGCTCACCCGAGTCGTCGCTACTCGAGAGCCTGAGCTTGCGTACGCGCCTACCCAAGACTGCTCGTCGCCTCGAGGATTCCTCAATCGGTGTGCCGCTCAACATCTGGGTGCTGATGATGACGACATTCTGGTTCGTTCTGCTCGCCATCTTTAAGGGTTCGACCGGCTCAGTCCTCATCGGTTTCATCGTCGCATCGCTGCTCATCACGCAAGGCAGTCGCACGTTTCTCAATTGGCGTTTCAATCGCCGTTTGCGTGAATTCGAAGACGACCTTCCCGCGACTCTCGCCGTCCTGGCGAGCAGCCTGCGCGCTGGTCTGTCCTTCGCACAAGCCATCGATACTGCAATCACCGATGGAAAAGGCGAAATCGCTCTCCAATTTCGCCAGGCACTTCAAGAAGTTCAGGTGGGATCGTCGCTTGAAGATGCCCTCATGCGCGCTGCAGAGCGTATGAAAAGTGAGGATCTCAAATGGGCAGTTACGGGACTGGCCATTCAACGCGAAGTGGGCGGAAGCCTTTCGCGGATCCTCGACACGTCGGCCAAGACCATCCGCGAACGCGCGGAACTGCGCCGTGAAGTTCGCACTCTGTCTGCAGAAGGCAGACTCTCTGCGGTGGTCTTGGCCGGCCTGCCCATCTTGATCTTCTTGTTCTTGATGGTGACTCGGCCGTCCTACGTCTCTGTCTTTTGGACGGAGCCCATCGGCAACATCATGATGATTGCGATGGTGCTGCTCTTCCTCGGCGGCTGGTTCTGGGTCAACAAACTCGTAAAGGTGAGGGTTTAGTCATGAACACTCTTCCGGTCGTATTTGGACTCGTCTTCTTCGGAGTTGGGATGTTCTGGATGAGTCTGCTCGTCGTGCAGACCCGCCATGCGCGCAAGAGCGTGCTGCTACATCAGCTGGAGCTCTACTCGACGCCTGCCGCCAAGGCCGCGCCCCCAACCAAACTTCCTTCGGTCGTCGCAGCTTTCATTTCGACCGCCGCCGAGTTTCTGGTCCCGCAGTCGCGACGCGAGCAACTGCATGAACAGCTCGCTAAGGCCGGCAGGCACAACCTGACTGACATCATGCAGATGTCGAACCGAAAAGTTGAATACGGACTCATCGGCCTGTTCTTAAGTGTGTTGTTGGGCGTCAGCGGAAACGAATGGGCGTTCATCGCTTCGCCTCTTTTTATCGCCGCGGGTTTCTATTTGCCTGAAGTGCTCGTGTACAACGAAGCGATTAAGCGCACGCAGGAGATTGAGTACGCATTGGCCGACAGTGTCGACCTGCTGAGCATGTGCGTGGAGTCCGGTCTCGGTCTCGAAGCCGCATTCGGCAAGGTATCGGAGAACCAGGAAGGGCCGATGTCGGAGGAGTTCGCAGCGGTGCTCGCCGAGCTTCGGATGGGCAAGTCGCGTAACGAAGCGTTCGACGACATGGCTGAGCGCAATACCCAGCCAGACCTACTGCGCTTCATCGGTGCGATGAAGCAAGTCGACAAGCTCGGTATTCCGGTCTCGGCAGTCTTGCAGGAGCAGTCGCGAGAAATGCGTGCCTCTCGCCGTGAGCGTGCGCGAGAACAGGCACAGAAGGTTCCCGTCAAGATCCTCATGCCTGTCATGTTGTGCTTCTTGCCTGGCATCTTCTTGATCATTCTTGGTCCTGCTGTCATCTCCATCATGACTAGCGCGATGTTCGGATAAGCCATGGCTGGTTATGTGTGGATAGCGGCTCTCACCGGGCTGCTCGCGGTGACGGTGCCGTTAGCGCGTACCGATCTCGCCGAGAAGCGGCTACCCAACGTCTACACACTCTCGCTGTATATCTGGGGTTTGAGTTGTGCGGCTGCACTGGCGATTATTGAGCGCGATGTGTGGAGGTTGCTGCTTCCTGTCGGTGTCTCGCTGGCGATCGCTGCTGTGTTGCTCGTGTCGGGTTCCATTGCGCGCGGGGGAGTAGGTCTTGGTGACGTAAAACTCGTCGCTGGTACCAGTCTCGTGTTGGCATTGAAGACGTGGCAGACAGCGATCCTCGCTATCGCTCTGGCATTCATCGTGATGGCGGTTCGCGCGATCGTCGCAATTGTGCGTGGACAAGCGACGTTTGAGTCACGACTGCCGTTCGGCCCATCGATTTTGGCTGGCGCCTGGCTCGCCGGGGTCGTCGCTGTTCTATAGTTCGCCGAGCTGGTACGGCAATTTGTCATATACGACAAATACGCGTACTCGGCCCCCATTTTTCTGAGGGTGGTACGGCGTTTTGTCGCTGGACGACAGTTCCACGTACCACCTCGCCAGAAATTCCACACAAGTACGCGGATTTGTCGTTTCACGACATTTCTACGTACCACTCATTCTCAAGTCAGCAGTCGTAAGGTGAGCGCATGAGCACTCACATTTCTGCCGCCGCGGGAGACATTGCACCGACTGTCCTCTTGCCGGGCGACCCGCTACGCGCCAAGTGGATCGCGGACAACTTCTTCGAAGACGCCGTTCAGCACAACAGCATCCGCAATATGTTTGGCTTCACCGGCACCTACAAAGGCAATCGCGTCTCGGTGCAGGGCACTGGCATGGGTGTGCCATCGATGTCGATCTACGCCAACGAGCTC
>JBDLPZ010000195.1:0-4385 GCA_039800825.1 Actinomycetota bacterium | reverse complement strand
CTGAGTCTGCAGGAATCGTTGAGTCCTGGTAGACGATGAAGAATTGGCTGCCCATACTGTTGGCATTGTTGCCCTGACGCGCCATCGCTAGGACGCCCGACTTGTAGATGTTGTCCTTAGGGGCGTTTTCGATCGGTCCCCAAGAATAGCCAGGACCACCGGTGCCATCACCCTTAGGGTCACCACATTGCAGCACAAAGATTCCGCTTGTGGTCAATCGGTGGCAAGAAATGCCCTTGTAGAAGCCTTTCTTAATCAGCTTGGTAAACTCACCGACCGCCTTTGGGGCGTCGGCACGGTCAAGAGTCATGTCGAGCTTGGCGCCATTGATGTCCATCACGCCAGTTATCGGTGTCGTCGACGATTGTGGGCCAAAGCTGAAGTAGGTCCACTGAGCGCCAAGTGCAAGAACGATGGCCACCGCGGAACCAATCAGTGCCTTGCTCAGATCGCGCGACTTGCGTGAGGCGTTGGTTTCGACGGCCGTTTGCGAAGCCTGAAACTCGGCCATGCGCTTTG
Source organism: Actinomycetota bacterium (assembly GCA_039800825.1). Taxonomy (GTDB): domain Bacteria; phylum Actinomycetota; class Actinomycetes; order S36-B12; family UBA5976; genus JAFMIT01. Next base: position 3,866 of record JBDLPZ010000195.1, on the reverse strand, counting down.
CCGCATCCATATAGATGTTTTGCTGCTTTTTCTTTGACGACATGTTGCTCCTTTATCGCGAACATACCGAGTTTAGTTGGGCGCGAGCGCGGGGCTAGATTAGCCTTTTCGTGTGTCCGATTTCTCAAGCATCACGGCCGCTACGGCGCCACTTGCCGTTCGTTTGCGTCCGACTTCATTGGATGAGGTAGTCGGACAAGAGCGTGTTCTATCCCAAGGGTCACCACTTCGAAGTCTTGCGGATCCGGGTAACAACGCCGCCATTTCAGTAGTGCTCTACGGCCCCCCAGGCGTTGGAAAAACCACGCTTGCTCAAATACTCGCGAAGCGCGGCAATCGCAGGTACGTCGAATTGAGTGCGATTTCGGCGGGCGTAAAAGAGGTTCGCGACGCCATCGAAGCTGCCCGGCGTGAACTTGAAGCTTTTGGTGTGCGCACGTTGCTGTTTCTCGACGAGATCCACCGGTTCTCAAAGGCGCAGCAGGATGCGCTGCTCCCGGCAGTTGAGAACGGCTGGCTCATCCTTGTCGCCGCAACGACCGAGAATCCATCATTCAGCATCATTGCGCCGCTCCTAAGTCGATCGCTGGTAGTCCGGCTCGAGGCTTTGAGCGATGCCAATGTTGCGCACCTCGTTGAGCATGCCCTGCGTGCACCTAATGGACTCGGCAGCCTGGTCGCTCTTACTCCCGACGCTCAGTCTGCGATTTTGCGACTGGCTCAGGGTGATGCTCGCCGTGCCCTGACGTTGCTCGAGGCTTGCGCGCTTGCCGCGATTGCGACCACGAAACCGACATCGAAGAAGGCCCCGCAGATCACTATTGAGCACGTTGCGGCGGCTCAAGAGCAAGCCGTTGTTCACTATGACAAATCGGGCGATCAGCACTATGACGTGATCAGCGCGTTCATCAAGTCCGTGCGCGGCAGCGATGCCGATGCGGCCATCCACTACCTAGCAAGAATGATCGAGGCGGGGGAGGATCCGCGTTTTATCGCGCGGAGACTCATGATCCTCGCAGCGGAGGATATCGGGCTGGCAGACCCTCAGGCTCTCGTCCTCGCTTCGGCCGCCGCAAACACGGTCGCACTCATCGGCATGCCAGAGGGACGAATTCCGCTGTCTGAGGCCACCATCTATCTCGCCTTGGCGCCAAAATCGAACTCTGCCTACTTGGCGATAAACGAAGCACTGGCTGATGTAAGGGCGGGCCTGATTCCCGATGTTCCGCTGCCGCTGCGCTCGTCCAACTACGCTGGCGCATCCACACTCGGGAATGGCAAGGGGTACAAGTATCCGCACGATGATGCCAAGGCCGTGGTTGGACAGCATTACGTGGGGGATGAGCTTGCCGCCCGCACCTACTACCGTCCGAAGGAGATCGGCGCCGAGGCATCGTTCAAAGAGCGCTGGGCCCGAATTCGAGCCATCGTTCGTGCTTTCAAGGGCTGACCTCACTGATTGAGACTGCGGTCCTTGGGTTTTCAGCCGTTGCACTGATAAACTAGGCAGGTTGCCGACTGGGGCAGTTATTCGCGGCTGAACGACTGTCCAACGGAGCGACCGCCTTATAGCCAGGCGGTCCGTGGCAAAAGACTCTGCCTCTCAGGGTCGCTTTGTGAACAAAACGCTATTGCGATGCATGCATCGCCATGAAAGGAAAACGTGTCAAAGACTACACGTACTCGCAGCAAGACTCGTCTGTCGCGTTCGCTCGGACTAGCTCTTACTCCTAAGGCCGCTAAGTACCTCGAGAAGCGTCCATACGCTCCAGGTCAGCACGGCCGTACCAAGAAGAAGGCTGACAGCGACTTTGCCGTTCGTCTGCGCGAGAAGCAGCGTCTTCGCGCCCAGTCCGGCATTCGTGAAGCTCAGCTTCGCAAGACCTTCCAGGAAGCCAAGCGCGCTGAAGGCCTAACCGGTGAGAACCTGGTTGAGCTTCTAGAGATGCGCCTTGACGCTCTTGTACTGCGTGCAGGCATCGCCCGCACCATCGCACAGGCTCGTCAGATGGTTGTCCACCGTCACATCCTCGTCAATGGCGAGCGTGTAGACCGCCCTTCGTTCCGTGTAAAGCCTGGTCAGGTTATTCAGGTTCACGAGAAGAGCGAGAAGACCGAGCCTTTCCAGGTTGCAGCTGCCGGCGGTCACGTCGACGTTCTGCCTCCTGTTCCTGGCTATCTCGACGTTCAGCTAGACAAGCTAACCGCGACCCTAGTCCGTCGTCCAAAGCGCGCTGAGGTTCCTGTGACCTGTGAAGTTCAGCTCGTCGTTGAGTACTACGCAGCTCGCTAGTACCAGCACGGAATAGAGATTCAGATGAGTGGCGGCGACGTAGCAGCAATCATTGCAGCAGGAGGCTTTGTCCTTCTGGTGCTTTTCCTTGCCGTCCCGATCCTCAAGCTCGGCCAGATCCTGGATGAAACGCGCAATTCATTGCGTGACATCAACGAAGGTGTAGGGCCGCTACTCACTGAACTCACCGAGACCGTTACACAAACCAATAAGCAACTTGCCAAGGTTGACGTAATCACCGAGAACGTCGCCGAGGTAACGACCAATGTCAGTTCGCTGGTTGCCGTATTCTCGGCCACCGTCGGCTCACCACTGGTCAAGATCGCAGGACTTACCCAGGGTCTGCGCAGCGCAATCGGCGGAAAGCCGAAGAAGTAGGGACCATGAAGAAGGCATTCTGGCTATTGACTGGCATTGCTGCCGGCCTAGTTATCGCGAAGCAGCTTGATGAGAACCCTAAGGCGCAGGCCGTTGTCGATGACGCCGCCAAGCGTGCCAAGGAATTCGGTGCGGCAATCGCTGACGGCTTCCGTGAACGCGAAAATGAGCTAAACGCTTCGTCCGCTGCCCCTAAGACCGCCGCGAAGAAAACTGCTACTAAGGCGGCCGCAAAGAAGCCTGTCGCAAAGAAGGCCGCGGCTAAGCCTGTCGCAAAGAAGGCGACCGCAAACAAGAAGCCAGCAACCAAGCCAACCGCCACCGCGTAATGCGTACCGCTGAGATTCGCCAGCGCTGGCTCGACTTTTTCGAGAGCAAGGGCCACACGGTTGTCCCTTCGGCTTCACTCATTAGCCAAGACCCATCCCTGCTGTTCACTGTTGCGGGCATGGTGCCGTTCATCCCATACATGTCGGGTGCCGTACCGGCGCCATTCTCACGTGCCACGAGTGTGCAGAAGTGTGTTCGCACTCTTGACATCGAAGAGGTTGGTAAGACCACGCGTCACGGCACCTTCTTCCAGATGAATGGAAACTTCAGTTTCGGTGACTACTTCAAGAAAGAAGCCATCGGCTTCGCTTGGGAGTTCCTCACCAGCCCGCAAGACAAGGGTGGTCTCGGTTTCGACCCCGAGCTACTTTGGGTAACCGTCTACAAGGATGACGACGAGTCGATCGCGTATTGGCGTGAAATCGCCGACATCCCAATGGAGCGCATCCAGCGACGCGGCATGAAAGACAACTACTGGTCGACCGGCCAGCCTGGGCCTGCCGGCCCTTGCTCTGAGATTTACTTCGACCGCGGCCCTGCCTATGGTGTCGAGGGCGGTCCTGAGGCCGACGAAGATCGCTACATCGAGATTTGGAATCTCGTATTCATGCAGTACGAGCGCGGTCAGGGCACCGGCAAGGACAACTTCGAAATCCTGCGTGAACTGCCAAAGAAAAACATCGACACTGGCATGGGTCTCGAGCGCGTTGCCTTCCTTATGCAGGGCGTCGAAAACCTCTACGAGATTGACCAGGTTCGTCCGGTCCTAGATCTTGCAGCCAAACTGTCGGGCAAGCAGTACGGCGCGAGTGTTGATGACGATGTGCGTATGCGTGTTGTTGCCGACCACGTGCGCAGTGCCTTG
>JBDLPZ010000194.1:0-3333 GCA_039800825.1 Actinomycetota bacterium | reverse complement strand
TTATCGGCGGCACGGATGCGCATGCCAAGAACTACAGCTGGTTTGTGGGTCAGACTTCAACGTTCTTGACGCCGATGTATGACCTCAACAGTATTTTGGTTTATCTCGAACCGTCGAAATATCTCGTGCCTAACCAATCGTGGGAAATGTCACAGCTAGCAATGTCTGTCGGGAGGCAGCGGCGCCTTCGCGAGATTGGTAAATCTGATTGGACTCAGCTAGCTAAGGATTTTGGCATTGATCCGCACTGGCTCACTTCTGAGATCTCTGAACTAGCTGAGAGAGTTATCCACGAAGCTCCTCACGCAGAAGTTGGCGCGAGGTTGTACGACGGCACGGCAGACTTCGCCCACGCTTGGGCGCTCAGCGTGGTACAGCACGCGAAGCGCTGTGCCCAGGCACTGACGAGATGAGATATTGATGTCCAAAGTCTGGCACCGTCTTGGCGGCCCTAACGCAGTGACCGTCCCCGGTTTTTTCATTTCAGCTGCGTTGGCTTTGCTGTTTTCGCTGGCATCGCTGGCTGCTCAAGGGATGGGCTTCAACCCACTGTTCGTTGTGCCGACTGTCGTTGGACAAATCTTTGCCTATGGTTTCTTGTTGCTGATCCGCGTCTCGCTGCTTCGAAGTGTGAGCGCGACTCGATCCTTACCTGGCCGCACGATGCTGGTGTTTGTCGTCGCCGGTTTGGTCGGCATTTTGGGATCGCAGATTGCCGCAATGGCACTCGGCCTAATGGGCACGCAGTCACAAAGCGCGCCAACACCAGCGCAACTAGTCCTGATCATCGCTAGTTTGTTGAGCGGCGGTTTGACTCTCGCGGTATCTGCAGTGATCGTAGATATTTGGCGTGAGCACTCCTCACTCGTCACTCAACTCACGACGACGATTGCCGAGCTTGAATATGCACGTACTGAGTTGATGGCGCAGGCAGAGTCGACTGCCGAAGCGACTGGACAGAAAATCGCAGTGGCGCTCTCAGAACAGATTGCTGCCTTGCCGAAGGCATCGCGCCTTGTGTCTGCTGAATCGCTGCGTGCGCTGTCGCAGGAAGTGGTGCGACCGGCGAGTCATGCGTTGTGGTCTGGTTCTGAGCTTTCTGCCTTTCCTGTCACGAATGCCCGGCGCGCTGACTGGCGACAGTACGTCATGGATGCGACTCGTCTCGGTGTTATTGCTGCCTTGCCGTTCGCACTCGTCACGAGCGCACTGCTCGCGATGTACGCGGCCGTCGTTGTTGAAGGATCACCTGCGCTGCTGGTTCTGGTGAGCGAGTTCGTTGCGCTTTTGCTAGTGAATCTGCTCATCAACCGCGTCGTGGTGAGTGCGCGCCCGGAGATGACGCTTGTGTCTGGAGTGCCCGCTCGTGAACTGGCGCGTCGAGTGGGGATTCTCGCACTCGCCCTTGGTGCCTCAGCGATTGTGGCGATGGCGGTCTGGCGGATTGTGGCTGGCTCTGAGGCGCAATCTGGTATCCCAGTGCTTGCTGGCGCAGTGCTGCTGATCGGACTGATGTTTACGAGTTTCACGGCTATTCGTACTGCGAATGCGCGCGATGTGAGCATGATGCAAGCACAGCGTGATTCACTTCAGTGGCATCTCGCTCGTGCGCGCGAAGTTGAACGCCTCAATAATCAGCGGTTGTCGCGCTTCTTGCATGGCCGGATTCAGGCGGTTTTGCTCTCTGCATCTGCTCGGCTCGAATCTCTCGCGAGTGATGAGAGTCAGCGGCACACTGAAGATATTCGCATCATGCTCAGCGATGCACTCGCCGCCATGAGCGCCGAGGATGATGCGGCTTTTAACTTTGATGCAATGATCGAAGAGCTCGTCCAGACGTGGGACGGCGTGGCGAGCATTGAGTGCAAAATCGCGAGTGATGTGGTCCTCGACGCCGTTTCAGCGCGTACCGTGTACAACATCATTCTTGAAGCGACATCTGATGCCATCAAACATGCCGGTGCGACAACCGTCGATGTCTCCATCGCATCTCTTGGTGCTGATCGGGCGCTAGTGACTGTTTCAAACGATGTCGCTGCTGAATCTGTGAGCGTCGACACTGGTGTGGGCCTGGGTTCGAAACTTCTCGACGACGTTGCGATTGAGTGGAATCGCGCCCGCGCGGCTGATCGCACACTATTGAGTGTTGTCGTGCCCGTCGCTGATTAGGCGTGGTCTAAACGCTATCTGCGCGGAATGCCGAAAGCGTCGATGTATTTGCGCACGGCCTCGACTCGTGGGTTGAGGGTGACATCGGCCTTGAGGTTGAGAGCGCGGTAGATGTTTGTGACGACAACTTCGACAGCGGCCTCGCCAGTCTCGCGCTCGCTAGCAATCGCAGCGTTGGACAAACCGAGTGCCATAAGTCGCAAAACCTCGAGTTGCTTTTTGGTGAGCTGCGTTAGTTCATGGTTTTCATCGAGGCCCTTGCGTGCATCCTTGGGTCGATCGCTGAGGACTGCTTCGATAGCTTCGAAGAGGTAGTCGGCATCGGTGACGAGGTCTTTGCGCAGGAAGCCAGCGTTCGGCGGAATCAAGTTGGCGCCCTCGCCGCCTTGATCGATGTATTGCTGCTTGGTGAGAAACAGCAGCGCAAGATCCGGATGCTGGCTATGGAGAATGTGGGCGAGATCGAGCCCAGAGGGACCTTCGCCGAGCTGAATGTCGATGAGTGCGACGTCTGGATCAAAGCTCTCAACAAGTTTGCGGGCGGTGAGAGCGTTGGGCGCCGTCTCAACCTCAAATCCCGCCCCGCTCAACAGCTTTTTGAGCAAAGTCGCGGTGAGAGATTCGTCTTCGACGACGAGTACTCGGCGGCTCCAATCGGTCATTGCGCGATTGTCCTGATTTCGGGATGGCATCGCGCTCCAAACATTGGGTTAACCCCAAGTTTATGAGGGGAGTCTCGGCCGCGCTGCTTGGATGCCGCTGCACTCGACTGTCTGTGCGCCGAACAACATGGAGTTCAAAATGCTGGGTAACTTTGGATTCGTATTGCCGTCTCTGCCGACGATCATCACGAGGGCCCGGCGGCTTGTAACGCATGTGGTGGTCGCGGCTCTCGCAGTGACTGCAGTTCTAGCCAACACCGCACCTGCGCAGGCGGTGGCTTCTGGAATGCTCGATGCTGAATTCGTCTTCTCCTACGCTGGCGCCTCTCGATACTCAAGCGCCGCGACTCCAGATCAGGAACTTCCAGCCGGCGAAATAATTTCAGGCGCGGTCAACTACGCATGTCTTACTTCAGACTGTTTCGCGGGTGAAATCGTCGTGACATTGCCGACCTCGGTTGTTCTCTCCGGCCTGACCTATGCCGCCACTGATGTGAGTGCA
>JBDLPZ010000193.1:0-5210 GCA_039800825.1 Actinomycetota bacterium | reverse complement strand
AGGCCGTTAAGGATGCCTTCCGCGAGACTGCTGTTCTCAAGCTGGGCGGTCGGATCGAAATCACTGACGTTGCGATTGTGGAGACCGCGGAGATGGGCTACAGCGTCTGCACAGAACATGGCATCGATCACGTCATCAATGGCGAGCAAGTGAATCTGACCCATCGTGCAACGAATATTTTCCGTCGCGAAGCCTCTGGCTGGCGGCTGGTACACCACCACACCGACCACTCCAGCTGAACTGCCCGTGGCTTAGACGCCACACAGCGCCACAGGGAGTACAGTCAGCGTACGTGTCTAAACAGCATTCTGGATCTGCAAGTGTCACGGCATTAACCTTCGGCGCACTTGGTGTCGTATTCGGTGACATTGGCACGAGCCCCATTTACGCCCTGAAAGAATCACTCACTGCAGCCGGAACGACTGTTTACGACATCATGGGAGTGGTGTCTCTTCTCTTCTGGTCGCTCATGGCCGTAGTCACTTTCAAGTACTTGGTGTTCGTCTTGCGCGCAGACAATGCAGGCGAAGGCGGCATCCTGGCGCTTTTCTCGCTTCTGCCGCGGCGCTACCGGCGGCCAGAACGCAAGCGGGACTTCACCATCTTCATCTTGATGCTTTTGGGCACAGCGCTGCTTTTTGGCGATGGCCTCATTACTCCCGCGATTTCTGTTCTCTCTGCGACGGAAGGTCTAGGAGCGATTAATCCTGAACTGGGTTCTTTGTCTGTGCCGATCACCGTTCTGGTCTTGGTAATTCTATTTTCAGTGCAGTTCAAGGGAACGCACTCACTCGGCAAAGTCTTCGGCTCCGTCATTCTTTTGTGGTTCATCACTATCGGTGCGTTCGGACTGCTGGCCGCACTTAAGCAGCCGCAGGTATTTCAGGCACTATCGCCGGTCTATGCCATCGAGTACGTCGCACACGACGGCCTTCACACTTTGATCATCATGTCTTCTGTCATTCTGGCAGTCACGGGCGCAGAAGCCCTGTATGCGGACTTGGGCCACTTCGGTAAGCGCCCAATCCGACTGGGCTGGTTCGCTATCGTCGCTCCAAGTTTGGTGCTGTGCTATCTCGGCCAGGCCGCGAATATGTTGGAGAATCCAGAGAACCGCGAGAACTTGTTCTTCAGTTTGGCACCGAATCAGCTCCTGAAAACGTACTTAGTCATTGTGGCCACGCTGGCGACGGTCGTGGCTTCGCAGGCGCTGATTACAGGTGTGGCATCCCTCGCACGTCAGGCGTCGCAGTTGGGGCTCTTCCCTCGCCTTCGAGTGATTCACACCAGCGTCGATCATCAGGGTCAGATCTACGTGCCAGCCGTGAATGCGATTCTCGGCATTGGTTCAATCTTCTTAGTCATGAATTTCCGCACCTCGTCTGCTATGGCGCATGCATATTCGTTCGCAATCGCCGGGACGATGCTCGTCACCACAATTGCATTCGGAATTGTTGCGACAACTCGCTGGGGCTGGAAAAAGTCCTCGGTGTACACGTTCGTCGCATTCTTCGGTCTGTTCGATCTTGCGTTCTTCCTTGCGACGGTCACCAAGGTCATTCATGGTGCATGGGTGCCACTGCTGATTGCAATCGGGGTCTCTTACCTCATGTGGGTGTGGCGAAAGGGTCAGGTCGCACTGAGTGCGTCTTTGAAGCGAGATCGCCATAGTTGGGCATGGTTGCACGACGCGGTTTCTAGTGGTGCAGTCATCGAGACCGAATCCGTCGGTATCTTCCTATCGTCTGACGCAACGAACGTTCCACAGGCTGCCGTCTCCCAGGTACAGAACCTTCAGGCCATCCCGCATCGCATCATCGTTGTCTCCGTTGTGGGCGAGGACGTTCCGTATTCTCTGAACGCTCCTGTCGTCGCACGCATTGACCACAAAGTTACCCATGTGTCGATCTTTACCGGCTACATGGAGAGTCCAAACGTTCCGCAATCGCTAAGAGAAGTACTGCTATCTCGCGAAGACGAAATTTCCGCTACCTATTACTTGTCTGACCGAAAGTTTGTTGGTCCACACACTGGTGAACTGCGTGGAAGCTCAGACCAGGTGTTCTCGTTTTTGCACCGCAACTCCGCGACAGCATCTCAATACTTTGGGCTGCCAGAAGACCGAGTCATCATTTTGACCGTGCAGATGGATCTTTAGCCAGCGGCCTGGGTTCAGTCTCCGAAGACTGTGGCAGCAGCGACATTCAATGGCGCAGATAGGCTAGAGATATTCAACAGAGATAATCGTCGTAGATACACCACCACACCGACCCTTCATCGGAATGAGAAAACGACCATGCGCGGAGTAATGATCTACGGCCCAGGCGACATCCGAGTAGAAGATCGGCCTGAGCCAGTTATCGAAAAGCCGACCGATGCAGTCATTCGCCTTGCTGCGACCTGCATTTGTGGATCTGACCTCTGGTCATACCGCGGAATCGACAAGACCGAACAGCCGCGTGCGATGGGTCATGAATATTGCGGCATCGTCGAGCAAGTGGGAAGCGACGTCACGACAGTGCGCCCCGGTGACTTCGTGGTCGGCTCGTTCTTTGCTTCCGACAACACATGTGAGATTTGCCAAGCTGGATTTCACACCGGCTGTATTCATCGCGAATTCGCATGCCCAGGAGGAGCGCAGTCGCAGTTCATGCGAGTGCCTCTTGCTGACGGCACGCTGGTCGCGACTCCAGGCATGCCAGATGCTGACTTGATTCCGAGTTTGCTGGCTGCATCAGATGTTCTCGGCACAGGTTGGTTCGCTGCCGTGGCAGCGCAGGCCGGTCCAGGCAAAACAGTTGTGGTCGTCGGCGACGGCGCCGTCGGTCTGCTCGGCGTTCTCGCCGCCAAGCAGCTGGGTGCCGAGCGCATCATCGCGATGAGCCGTCATCACGATCGTCAGCAGTTGGCACTCGAATTCGGCGCAACCGACATCGTTACTGAGCGTGGTGACGAAGGCATTGCTCGCATCAAGGAAATGACTGGCGGCTATGGCGCACACTCGGTTCTTGAGTGCGTCGGTACTCAGGAGTCGATGCAGCAGGCGATCGGTTCAGCTCGTGCCGGTGGCCATGTTGGTTTCGTCGGCGTACCGCACGGCATCCAAATTGATGGCTCGTCGTTGTTTATGACGCATGTGTCATTGTTGGGAGGGCCAGCTCCAGTGCGTGCTTACTTGCCGCATCTGATTGATCTCATCATGCGGCGCGAAATCAATCCTGGTCGCGTGTTTGATTTGACATTGCCGATTGAGCAGGCAGCAGAGGGTTACAAGGCAATGGACGAGCGCCGCGCAATCAAAGTCATGTTGACGGTTTAGCGTCGAATCTTCGGCAGCGAGATGCTGACGGGGTAGCGGATTTCGTTGTAGCGCAGCGGCAACGGCACGAAAGGCGAGTTGAAGCGAGCGACCTGGAGAGGCCCAGTGATTGCTAAGCCATCGCGCTTTAGCGCGGCCCGTAAGGCACTTGCTTTCGCGAGCACTTTTGAGTTTCCAACCCCGCCGCGAAAACTGACGACGGCACATACTTCTTCAGGCTGCTGCCGCACTGTCACGCCGATTGAGTCACCGGCGGGCAAGCTGTCGGCAGATGAGCCAGCAGGCATCACGAACTCAACGCTCCACAGGTTCTCCGACTTTTCTCGTTGGACGACTGGTGCCGTCATTGCGATTGAGTTTGTGGAGATGTAGCGAAAGAGTTTGTCGAATCCTTGGTAGGGAGCCGTGCGAATGTCTCCTGTGGCACTGACCGATGCGATTGCTACTGCTGCATATTCGCGAAGCTCGTAACCTTCGCGCTGCTCAAGCAGTCGGTAGACCTGTTGCTCCGTCATATGGTCAGAGTAGGGCTGCTCGGAGATTCGTGCCTGAGGCGAAAGTCGCCTGTCTCGCGACCCCGTGTCTGGATACCTCTATTGAGGACGCGAGGCCCGGTAAACGCCCGCTCACAGTTTCGTAATGCTCCTGAAATCAATGGTGTTGTGCATGAAACCTATGAACACCACCATTCGTGCATGGGTAGTGCAGCACAGAGTAAGTCCCGAGATGAGCTTCTTCAGCCAGATGGTAAGCCACATCCGGTTGGCGCCCGCTTGTACAAAAGCATCCAAGAACTCGGCACCGCCGGCCTGAGCGAGCGAGCACTTGTCCGTGACGCGTATCTAGATCGCCAGGGCATCACTTTCAGCCTCTCGGGCAAAGAACGGCCGCTCCCACTAGATCTCATTCCACGAATGATCTCAGCCGACAGCTGGAATTACATTGAGAGCGGGATTGTCCAGCGCATCAAGGCGTTAGAGCTTTTCCTTGCCGATGTATATGGCGAGGCCAACATCCTTAACGATGGAATTGTCCCTCGAAAACTGGTGACCTCATCGAGTCACTTCCATAGGGCTGCCAAAGGCATTGTGCCGCCTAACGGTGTGCGCATCCACGTTGCTGGCGTTGATTTGGTGTTAGACGAACTTGGCCAGTTCAGAGTGCTGGAAGATAACTTGCGATGCCCCTCCGGTGTCTCGTACATGTTGGAAAATCGGAGAACGCTGTCGCACGTGGTGCCAGAGTTCTTCTCGGGTTACCGAGTTCGAAATGTTGGCGACTACCCAGAACGTCTGCTCGATGCGCTGCGAGCGTCTGCGCCGCTGGGAGTAGAGAATCCGACTGTTGCGGTCCTAACTCCCGGAGTCCACAACTCGGCTCACTTTGAGCACGCTTTTCTCGCCCGGCGAATGGGAGTTGAGCTGGTCGAAGGTCGCGATTTGTACGTGCGTCACGACCAAGTGTGGATGCGCACGACCCGTGGCCCCCGCCCTGTTCATGTTCTCTATCGGCGCATCGATGACGACTTCATTGATCCGCTTCAGTTCAGATCAGATTCAGTGTTGGGAGTGCCGGGCATCGTTAATGTCGCTCGCGCGGGCAAAGTCAGTCTTGCCAATGCAATCGGTAATGGTGTGGCAGATGACAAAGCTATCTACCCCTATGTGCCCGACATAATCGCCTATTACCTCAACGAAGCGCCGGTACTTCCGAATGTGCCGACTTACGACCTGCAGATTCAGGAGCAGCGGGAATACGTGTTGGATCGCTTGAGTGACATGGTCATTAAACCCGCGGACGGCAGCGGTGGTTACGGCATAGTCATTGGCAATAAGGCAACAGATGCGGAGCTTGAGGCGGCACGAGTTTCGGTCTTGAGCGATCCGCGAAA
>JBDLPZ010000192.1:0-7620 GCA_039800825.1 Actinomycetota bacterium | reverse complement strand
TCGACATCGACCACTCGCCAAACGTTGAGAAGCCGTTGATTGCGCGCAGTCATCAACCGATTGAGATTGCCGATTGAACTGATTCGAATTGCCAGCGGATCTTGGGCAGGAACTGCCACGTACCCGATGCCGAGGTCGACGAGCGGATTACGGCCGTCGACCACTTCAGATGCGGTCAGCCACGTCGCCACAGCGGCAGCGACTTCGCTCGCGCCAGCGGCGGAAGCAACTTCTGCATCGCCGAAACTCAGAGGCCGTTGATCGAGCACGTCAGCCGAAACAACACCAGATGGCGATGTGCTGAGAAGCAGCGTCCGCAGATTCATCGGCTCGGTGTAACCACGTAGTGCGGCCGCGGACAGGTCCGGGACGCGGTGGAGCCGGTTGGATTCCGCGCGCTGCCAGACGTTGGTCACGAGACCCGAAATCGGCAACGCAGTCACCGAAATAAGCGCGAGCGCGGTACCAAGCTGTCGCCAACCGAAGGCACTGCGGTTGAGGCGAACACGAACTGTCGCTGCGGTGCTTGCGAGACACAGCAGCAGCGCGGCGGTGATGACAATCGCTGGGATATCGAGGCGCAACTTGCCCGTGGCAGAAGGCAGATAGCTCATCGTCGCCTGCGCGATCAACGCGACGAACAACGTCACGCGAATCACTCGCCACGCCTGCTGGCTCAACTTGTTGTTGCGTGAATCAGTCAACGTCGCCATCGCGACGATGACCAAGCCAGCGCCCATCCACCAGATTGGATCAGGAGCGCCGCGAGTGAAGAGTGCCATCCATGCCGATGCTGGCTGGACGTTGGATGCTGCGAACTGTCCAAACCACGCACCTGGATGCATGGCGATTGAAATCGACCATGGCAAGAGCAAGGTGAACGACCACGCGAGTACAGCGATCAGCCTGAAGGCAGCTCCGCATGCTGGCTTGAGGCGCAGGACGTAATACAGAACGCCGACGCCGAGCATGAGCCACGTCGCTGGCCATGCCGCGCACAGAATGCTGACGAGCAGAGATGCGCCAGCGGCCGCTCGCCATGAGGTCAGCGCCTTGCCCAGCAGCACGACTGTCGGAGGAAGTGCGATGGCACTCAACGTGGTGGCCACGTTGCCGGTCACCGCAGATTCCACAACAACTGGTGAGAGTCCGTATAAAGCAGCAAGCCAGACACGAGTGCCCGAATGTGGCAGCACAACGCGCAGCGATAAGTGCATCGAAGCAGCTGCCCACCACATGCCGAAGGTGCTCAAGGTCAACACCAGAAGCGCGGGATTTTGGAAAGTCAGATACGAGAGCACAGCGATCATGGCCTGCATTGGGTGCGAAGGCTCTTCAGATCCGAGGCCCACCGAATGCCACGACGAGAGGTACTCATTCATGAGCTCTGTTGCTGACGTCGGCAGCACAGTCGATGCCGCGGTGACTAGCTGACCACTGCCCCATGAGTTACGCGTCGCGAAAATGCCCACGATGACTGACACAAGCCCGAGAATCGATCCAGGACGGCGCATCGCCGCGAGCAATGCCTGGAGATAGCCAACGTCGGCGCGGTGAACACGGCTTGGTAGCAGTGCATCAAGAGCACGGTCGTAGTTGTTCTGAAGGCCTTCGGCAACTTCGGTTCCCGCGTGAATGAGTTGTTCGGCGAGGGTCGGCCGGATACCAGGCAATAGCGCAGCAGTGCCGTAACGATTGCGAAGCTTCTTGCGAGCACGCGATGCGGCCAGTCCTGCGACAGTCGCTCGCCACTCATCGCGAGCTGCGACGACGTCTTGGAGAGCAAGGTAACCAGCGCCGCGAGCAAGACCCGATAGGGCAATCAAGATCCAACGCAACCACAACCACTTGCGCGGCGTGCGCGCCATCGTGATCAAAACACCAGCACGTCGATCGACGAAGTGTGGTGACGACGACGCCTTTTCTTTCTTACGAATTTCCCGCGCGGTCGCCGACACGTGTCGGATGCGAGCTGCCGGCGCGACCACAACTTCGTTGCCGAAGGACCACGCACGCCAGCACAAATCGAGATCGGTGCGGAAGTGTGCAAGTTCAGGACTGAAGCCATTCAACGAGTTCCAGACGTCGCGGCGGATGAGCATTCCGACGCTCGAAACCGAATGGACAGGCCCGCTAACGTCGTGCTGACCCTGGTCGCGCTCGCCCCGCTCGAGACCCGTGTAGCGAGTGCCGATGGCGGTAAGAGAACTGCCCACTTCGAGCACATGTGATGGGTCTGACCACTCGAGGACTTTGCAACCGACGATCCCAGCGTGCGGATATTCGTTGGCGACTTTGAGCAGCTGCTCGAGAGCCTGAGTATCTGGAGCGCTGTCGTCATGAATCAGCCATAGCCACTCAACCGCGTTTTCGACGGGAGCGATGATGGCCACAGCAGCATCGATTGCGTCTGACTGCGTAGTGCCTTCAGGCAAAGTGATGACATCGCTTGGGCGGTATTGAGCGACGATCGCGGCGCTGTCGTCAGCTGACGCAATATCGACGGCGATCAAAGCGTCAGCGGCGCGAGTTTGGGCTTCTAGAGCAGACAAACAAATAGGTAGCCATCGCGCACCGTTGCGACTGACAACAATCGCAGTGACGTGATGATTGATTTCAATTGGTGCGACTGACTCAACGTCGTCTTCTTCTTGCCACCATTCGGGCGCAAAGGATTGAGTCACAGAGTTATCTAAGTGGTGGGAAGGCGGGAACTCAATGAATGAAACGAGCCGAACTAGCCGGCGCGCTTCATCCGGCGGCGTTCACGCTCAGAGAGACCGCCCCAAATTCCGAAGCGCTCATCCTGGGCTAGTGCGTATTCGAGGCATTCGACGCGAACATCGCATGACTGGCAGACGCGCTTAGCTTCGCGAGTGCTGCCGCCCTTCTCGGGGAAGAAGGCTTCTGGGTCGGTCTGAGCACACAATGCGTGCTCTTGCCATTCGAGCGCTGGATCAACATCCTGTGACGCGTTCTCAAATGGTGCCACGGTTCCTCCTGTGGGTCCTTGCGGCGCTCACCGCCTGCAAGTTGGGCGAATTACACCCGTGTAGTTCGGGTCCCGTCAAGATGGAGAATGAAAAATATCCACACAAATGGCCCACGGCGCCCGCCGAACAGGCATTTGCGACCTTTAAGCAGAGAATCGGACGGTATTTGAGGGCAAATGTGCCCCAGTCCACACCCGAGCACCGGCCCGAAGCTGGTTATCAGCATCGACGCGAGCGCCATCGCCCACCACCGTGTCGACGAGCTCTACTCGCTGCCCGATCACTGCCCCTGCGCCCACGATTGAGTTCGTGACCACTGCACCAGCCTCGATCACTGCACCAGCCATGACCACGCTGCCGCTGACCGTTGCGGCTGAATCGATGTGAGCCCTCGCAGCAATCGCTGAACCTTCAGTCACAACAGCGCCAACACCGACGACCGCTGAGCTATCAATCAGCGAGTCTCCTGGCTGGGCCACCAGCGATGACGGGCAAGCTCCGCGCACCAAATCTTGTGAGCCTTGGGCGAATGCCAGCGGGTTGCCGAGATCGAGCCAGTAAGCGTTCTCGACATAACCAACGACGTTGGCTTGTGAGTCGAGCAACCCAGGAAATGTCTCGCGCTCGACCGACACAACTCGTCCGGCCGGAATCGCGTCGATGACGCTGCGCTTAAAGACATAGCAACCAGCGTTGATCTGATGAGTGACAATTTCTTCTGGAGTCTGCGGCTTTTCTAAGAACTGGAGCACTCGGCCAGCAGCATCAGTCGGCACGAGACCGAATGCGCGAGGGTCTTCGACATCAATCAAGTGCAACGAAACATCTGCATTCTTAGCGACGTGTTCAGCTACCTGCTTCTCAATGCTGTGGCCACTCAAGATGTCGCCATTGAGTACGACGACGGGTTCGTTTGGACCGCTTTGCAGCGCGTCTGCAACGTTGCGAATGGCACCGCCAGTTCCGAGCGGCGACTCTTCAGTGACGTACACGATTTCAATGCCGAAATCCTCGCCCGCACCGAAATACGACTCAAAAACCTCTGCGCGGTAGCTGGTGCTCAAGATGATGCGCGTGACGCCAGCATCCCGGGCTTTGACGATCTGATGTGCAGTGCATGGAAAGTTCGCGACGGGCAGCATCGGCTTGGGAGTGTTCTCGGTGAGAGGGCGCAGGCGAGTTCCCTGACCGCCGACCAACATAACTGCTTCCATGCCCTGCCTACCTATGCGCGACGAATTTGTTGAAGGAATTCTGGTGTAACTCCAAGATTAACGACAGCAGCCGCGAGCGGTTGGCGGCGTAGCCAGTCAACCACCGCAGATGTGGTCGTCGCGTCTTCGTACACGATCGGCATTCCCGAAATTGCAGCGATCACGCCGGTCAGCGGGTCGCTCGAGGCGCTCATGAGGATCACGCCGCGGACTGTCACCGCGCTGCGTCCCAGCAGCGCAAGGCTTGCCAACGGCAAGTCCGACGTCGTCACTCGCGAAACATCTGCGAAGCCAGCAAGCGCCGCATCTGGAATTTCTGCTGTGCTACCGACGACATAGATCGAGGCAGGCGATGCCGAGGAGATCCAACTGACAACGTCGGCGCTGAGCGCCTTGTTGGTCGCGAACAAGAGAGGTCGGCCAGTGCGCGCCGAGACAGAAACAGCCAACGGCCACGCGGCCGGTTCGCTGGCGCTAGCCACAACGATTCCCTTATCCGCTGAAACAGCGGCGTCAGTCGCGAGCCGGCGCGTCAGGTCGCTCAGAGTCGAACCCTGGATCACACGCCACGAAATCTTGGCAGTCGTCATCGCTGACGTAATCGCGGAATCAATAGTTCCAACAATCGCAACAGACGCAATCGCCTGCGCGGCCAACAGCGTCTTGATGCGCGTTGCGTCGCCGCTGTTCTTGGTCACGATGAGCGCCGCGCCCGTCACCGCCGCGTAGGAGGCAGCGGCGGTGACAATCGCTGGCCCTGCCTCGCCGATGCCACTGACAAGCACAGCCTTCTTGGCCGTCGAGCCAGGCGCCTTGCAGAAACCGAAGAACCGATCTTTGATGAACTCTTCGCTTAAGCCCGGAGCCGCCTTGGATGTCGGCGTCACAATCGATCGCCACACCCATGTACTCATCAGACTCGAACCAGTATCTGACACCATCGTGCCGCGGAACTTCTCGCCTGAGATAGTTGTCTGAGCACCAGTAGTCGAGGTCGCAGTAACGCTTCGCAATGCGCCTGACGCGAATCGATCCGACATATCGAGAGTGGCGACGTTCGGCAGACCAAATGCGGCAGCCACCACCTGCTGCGTACGAACACGCGGACTCCACGCAGTGACCGTGACTGCTTCTGGCGGCATCAACGTCCACGGATCATCCACGCTTCGCAAATAGCTTCGGCCAGTTCCGCCCCACACGTCTTCGTTGTTTTGAGTCGCACCACCGTTGGCAGCAGCGAAAAAAGTTTGAACAACATTGCGGCCGTTTACAACAGCCATGCCTGTCGTCTCAGAAGCGAGAGTCGCGTCGACGGCCGCTTTCCAGAGGTCGCCCTTGACACTTGAAATCTTCGACCAACCGACGTAGTTCTGATCGCGAATGTCGCCGTAAACCTGGCAGTCGCATGCAGAACGTCGCGGCCGCGTCGTGCCGTCGCTGTTGTAGACGTCGTTGTAAACATACGAGCGAGCTGCGATGACCTGCGCACGCAAGGCCGCAGCCGGCCACGACGATGAAACCTCGCCGATGCCGTAGAGATACTCATCATGCAAGCGAACCCGATTGCTCAGTGACATGCCTGCAATCAAGTCGGTTTGAGCAGCGCCAGCGCGCACTCGCATAGATCCAAAACGGTACGTACGACCTGCAGCCAAATCGCCACCTGGTCCAGCCACCTGCGCCACGCCAGCTTCATCCCCGAGAGTGCCGCTGATTCGCGTGCCCGACCACGTGATGATGACCATGCTGGAGTTTTTCAGGGTCGGTGCATCCGTGCCTGTAATCGTGGTCTTGATCATTGTGCTGGACTTGATAAACGTAAACGTCACTGTGTGGGCTGTCGTAATCGTCACCGCGGTGCCGTCAGCTGCCTGCAGCTTCATCGATGGAGTCGAGCCACCTGTCGGCTTGAGCCGAAGCTTGATACTCGAAACGCGGTTGGCGTTTCGATAGCAATTGGAATCGGTATCGACACACAGTCCGACGAAAACGTCAGCGTCGTCGGCAACCGGCTCGACGGTCGTGTTGGTGTAATAGTGAGTGAGGATGTCAGCTTCTGACTTGCCGGCCTTGGCCATCGCGTACGCGCCCCACTGAGACATGCCGATGCCATGACCCCAGCCGCTGCCACTGAATGCAAATGTCGCCGGCGCAGTCAGTGGGCCCAGCGGCAATGCCTCCAGAACTGGAATCACTGTCGGCTCGCCGCGCTTCAGCACAACTGCGGCCACCCGCGCCATCGCGAAATCAGTCAGTGAGGCACTAGCCGAAGTTGAGAAGAGATTCTGAATATCACCACGGGCGTTGAGCCACGCGCGCTGGTCGAGAGTCAAACCCTTCGAATCAACAACGACCGTCAATGCGGGAATGTTGAATGCCAGATAATCAAGTCGCGTGAGCTTCGATGTCGCAGAGCGCAGCACCACAGTCGCCACTGGATCGGTCGCACTCCGGGCCAGCGAAAGCGCAAGGCTGCGATCATCCTTTGCGGAAACTCGAACAACCTTCTTAAACGACGTAAGCCCCTTGTCCGAGATGCTCGAGGTGCCACCGATCGCGATGCCACCTTTTGTTCCAAGCGCTTTAATGGTCGCGCGAGTAGTCGTCAGCGAAGAACCATCAAGATCGAGAAGCGGTCGACCGGTCGCAGACGCGAACGACACCGCCTGCATCAATGTGCTCTCAGAAGTCTTGAAGTTCACGAAAACTGCTGGAGTTTCTGCGGCTATGTTGGATTTGGGATAGAGCAGCGCGCCGAGTTCCGCGGCTGACTTCGCCGTGCGAAGCGGCACCTTGAGACCCAGCGACTTCAGCGTCGCCATGACTTTCGGTGAGAAGCCGTCTTTAGGTCCGAGCACGACTACCTTCGAGGGCTTGCGACGAACCAACTCCTGCTTGGTCGCATACGTCAGTTTGTCGCCCGCCGAAAACAGCAGGGGCATCTCGTTGAGGCGCGCATAAACCGTCGCGACCGCCAAGAAACCAGGTGAAGCGCTGGTCGGAATGAGGACTACTGCTTCAGCATCAGCGAAATGTTCGTGAGACGCGGTCACCGCGGCCTGCGCCAGCGCCTTGTCGGTGTCCGCGGCGAGTCGAATTCGCGAGGCATTAGAGCAGATGGTCCGCTGGGCAGCGGTAGGGCTAGAGACGACAGAGACGGTCGCTGAGCTAGCAACGCCAGCCGTTCCGTCGACCGATTTTGGCGTGAGAGTCGCCAGGTAGGAGCCCTCGGGAAGCGGCTCGGGGGTCAGGCCATCGAGAGTGATCGTGTTGATGCCGCTCACCGCGTCGCCGGTTGCGGTGAGTGCGGCCGTGCTGTGGCAGACGTCGGTCAACACGACGTCGTACGTGCCAGCCTTGGAGAAACTAGCCTGAATAGTGAGGGGCGCCGAACTCGTCACCCACTCGGCTGG
>JBDLPZ010000191.1:0-5247 GCA_039800825.1 Actinomycetota bacterium | reverse complement strand
AACCTGTCGTTCGCGTCGGCGTCGCGCGCAGTTCGTCGACGCTCACAGCAGCTCGGCGACCGTTTCCATCCATCAAGCTCAGATGACCCGCCGACGCGCGTGCAGTTCCGATCATCCACTTATCCCCGAGTCCGGGATGGCTGCCTTCGCGCAAGCGCAATCCCATTTCGATCAGGTTCGCTGACGCATTCGAATTGCGAAACATCTTGCGCGTTGCATACGTCACGCCGCCTAGGGCGAGGCACGAGAGCAGGAAGCTCAAGATTTCGGATAACAACGACGGCATCGGCTGCATCCCTCCTAGTCGGGTTTGGAATTTACCAGCGAGCGCTGGAGCGGCGAGGCAAACCAACCCAGCTTCCCCAGTTTGCGTTTAGTTGAAGATTAAACTAACTTGAGGGCACTGAAACTTAGGAGCACACCATGCCTGCAGTTACCCCCGCAGATGTCCTCTCCCTGCCACGCGTTCACGTGACCAATCCTCTGGCCGTGTATCGCAACACCCGCCGCCTCGTTCAGGCGACGCGTCAGGTCGAAGGCGAAGGTTTCGTGGTGCGCCGACCTTTCCCTGGCCGCTTGAGCTTGCGTGATGTTGATCCGTTCTTGCTGCTCGATCAGATGGGTTCAGTCGACCTCGCACCCGGCGAAGCAAAGGGCACGCCCTGGCATCCACACCGCGGCTTCGAAACGGTCACGTACATGATCGATGGTGCGCTCGAACACAAAGACTCCACGGGCGGTGGCGGTCTCATCACCAACGGCGGCACGCAGTGGATGACCGCTGGCGCTGGCATCTTGCACATCGAGCAGCCAGATGAGCAGCTCGTGATGAAGGGTGGCGTGATGCACGGCGTGCAGCTGTGGGTCAACCTGCCTGCCTCAGCCAAGATGACCGCGGCTAAGTACCAAGACATCAATCCTGGTGACGTCAAACTCGTCACCAATCTCAACGGCGACGCCATCATCCGCATAATCGCTGGCAATCTCGGCGAACACGAAGGTCCGGGTATGACTTTCACGCCGATCACGTATGCGCACATCACGCTCATGCCAGGTGCACGCGTCGTTTTGCCCTGGCGAGAAGACTTCTCGGCGATGGTCTACGCACTCAACGGACGTGGCGCAGTCGGTGCTGACAACGCACCACTGGCTGAAGCGGAACTCGCAATCCTCGACGAAGGTGACACCATCGTCATCACGGCGGCAGACAAGCAAGATTCACGAGCTGGCAATTTCGATGTCCTCGTTCTCGGCGGTTTGCCGATTCGCGAACCAATCTCGCACTACGGCCCATTCGTCATGAACACTCGTGAGCAGATCATCGAGGCCATGGAGGATTACCAAAAGGGTCGCATGGGTCAGATTCCCGCGACCCACGTCTAATTCGCTGCCCGATAGGCTCGCCTCCGATACGGAGGAAATATGTCGAACGACAACTTTGACCCAAACGCTGCTGCGCCCGAAGGCCAGCCACTCGAAACTGCTGCGTCGGTAGCCGCTGAAGGCACCGCTGCCCCGAAGACCAAGCGCACCCGCTGGATCATTGGTGGCGTTGTCGCTGCTGTCGTCATCGCGGCTGGTGCTGGCTACGCTTTCGTCTCCAACTCCCCCGCTCTCAAAGTCGTCCGCGCACTGACCAACACCGCGAGCACGAGCAACATCGAAGTCTCCATCCACGTCACGCCGGAGCTCCTGCTCGACAGCGGCATGACCGATGCTCAGGTAGCTGAGGCTGGATTGCCTGGCATCAAGACGGTCGCCGACGTCGCAGCGGCACTCGATTTGCTCGCTTTCCAGGCCGCAGGCGAAAGCGCATCGGATGGCAGTTCAAACTCGCGAATTGCTGTCACCTTCGACTCCAAGAACGTCCTCTACGCCTCGATCATCGACCGCACCCTTTACTTGCAGTCGGATCTCACCGCGCTGACGCAGCATCAGTACGCATTCGTTACTCAGTCCAACATCGACGAAGCGCTCGCAATGTTCGAAGGCGCACCACAGGAATACCTCGACGCTGTCGCTGCATTGAAGTCGGGCCGGCCACTGTCTCTCAGCCTCGCCGAAGGCACTGCCCTCGGCGATTGGTACGACCAGTCGGGTCTTGCAGGCAGCGCCGGTACCACGACCGCTGCGTCGGATGAATTAACCAAAGCGATTCTCGATGCTCTCACTCAGTCCACTTCTGTGACCGAGAATGGCTCGGATGCCGATGGCACGATCTACGACGTCGTAATCGATGCTGGCAAGTTCACCAGCCAGCTCGCTCCAGAAATCAAGAAGCTTGCACCAGATCTTTCAGTCCTCGGTGTGCCGACCGGCACATCAATCGACGAACTCAAGAACGCTGCGGCCGGCAACTCGATCAACGTTCGCGTCTGGCTCGATGGCGATGTCGCTACCAAGCTCGCGGTAGATCTCACGTCTGCAGGTTCTTCTAAGCTCGAAGCATGGAGCGCACAGGTCATCGTTCGCTTCACTCCGCGCGACATGACTGCGCCAGCCGATTCGCTCGACATCACGTCGCTGGTGCTGCCTCTGCTCGGCGCTTAAGCGCTCAAACGCTTAACGGAAGACTGCATCCCAGCTGCCAGCTTCTTGCTTCATTTTCTGCAGACGTTCAAAACGCGTCGCCGTAGCGATGAGCAACGAGCCGAGTAGCGCGAAGAACACCCAACGCGGAATGCCCAGACCAAGGTCGACGAACAACTGCGGCACGGTGCACAACAGGTACGCCACAACAGCGGGCCACAGCAGGCCAGCGATTCGCTGCGTCGCACCGATCAAAGTAAGGCCGACGCTGGCACCGAGCATGATCCACATGCGCGCCCAGTCGTATGAGGTACCTGCATTGAACTCGATCTCGGCCACGCTGGCCGCAGCGCTCGGAATCATCAGAGCGCCGAGTGGAATGCCCAGCCACACCGCAGAGTTGAGCGTGCTCGTCAACGTGCGGCGCAGCGCTGCCAGGCACAGGAACAGCCATACGGCGACTGGCACGGTCGAGAGTTCAAGTTCTGCGTTAGGAACCTGAAGCCAGTTGATCAACGAAGAAATCGCATTGACGCCACTAACGGTCGCCGCGATAAAGAATCCAAGATGTCGACCGTGACGCCAGCGAAGCGCAAACGCGATCGTGAGAACCGTCGCGAAGAAGATTGATGGAGCCTGGCTCGATTCGCCACTGATGTCGAAGAAGGTTCCTGACCTGAGGTATGAGCCGACCAAGAGGGTCAGCATCGCGATAAAGATGACGCGATGAAGTGGCTTCGGCATCGCGGGACGAATCACAGGGGCGAGGATCAGTGCAGCGCTCACCAGTGACGTCACTACGTAGAAAAGCCACGCCTCGCGCGTCGGCACATCGAATCCCGATGGTGCGACAGCCACAACCACTGAATAGCCAAACAGCGCAGGAGCAAGCAGCGGAGCGGCCAGCGCCATTAGACCAGTCAGCGGATTGTCAGTTTCGCTTCGACGCCAGTTGTTCGCGACCGTAACCCACATCGCACCGACCACAACAACGCTCAGAGCATTGAAGATGCTGGACTCGCCGCCGATACCGAATGCCGCGAGCTGCCCAAGGCTGACGAGTGCCAGCAGCAGCTGCCCGAACACATAGACGCTCGCAATGTTCGCAAAGCGCTCAGAATCCAGGTTAAGAATCATTCGGATTCGCACACCGATAGCGACGATGGCCGCAGACGTCGCGATGAAGGCGAGGCCGTTGTCATACCGATCGCCGATGTAATAGCGGAGATTGACCTGGAACAAAATGATGGCTGCGGCTGGCATTGCCGGTGCGCCGATCAGCAACCAACCTGAGATCCGCCAATGCGATCCAGCAAGTACAGATGCCATGCCAACGAAGCCGACGCACGCTGCCGGATAGAACGAGGACTCGCTCATCCACCACTCAGGCAGCAGACCGAACTGCGTGCCCGTGATCAGCGACACGAAGACAATGCCTGACGAAATGACTGCCAACGTGTTGGCGAGGCCTGGAAGCGCGATGCGAGTACGGACGGCCAGTACCGCAGCTACAGCCGCGAGGAACCACAGCACTCCCACTTGGCCCAGCGCACCAATGTCTTGCCACGCCACCGCGACGAACACAGCAACGGCAGTGATGAAGCTCAATCCGCCGAGCAGATACAGAATGCGCTGACCAGCGTTCACGGGAGGAACATGCGCTACTTCTTCGTGTGGCTTACCGGTGCGAGAGTCGAACCACGCCTCACCCGATGACACGCGATCAGCGACCCACGCAGCACGCGCCTGAAGCCACCCGAGTTCAGTCACCCATGCGACGTCTGAACTACGTCCGCATTCGCACGTGACGCGGCCATCGTGGGCATTTGCTGGATCCAGAATGTGCTCGCAATATGGAGACTTTGCGGGATAGGACTGAGCGCTCATGGCTCCCCCTTTGGTTGTACGTACAGCCTAGGACCGAGCTGCGAAATCCCACAGACGTTTGCCACCGAAAAGTGCTGAATTGTTCGCAACAATCACCACATCTTCACCCAGTCTTGAACGAGTGGCATCAGTGACGAGACGCGAATTGCCACCGCCGATGTAGAGGCGATCCCAAAGGAAGACCGGACGCCAGCGTTCAACCATCAGGCGGATCCGGCGATTCCACAGTGCATTGCCAATGCGCTGACGCTCTTCCTCACCAATCCAGTGGTCGTACCAGACGCCGCTTCGCACAGTGGCGTGAGAAAGCTCGAGATGCGGAGCCAGAACGCCACCATCGAACATCGCGCTTCCGAGGCCAGTGCCGAGAGTGAAGACGACTTCAAGACCGCTTCCGTTGATGACACCAGCTGCGTGCACCTCGGCATCGTTCATCACAATCGTTGGCTTGCCGGTCGCAGCCACGACGGCACGCTGGACGTCGAAACTCTTCCATGAGCTCACGAGTTGTGGGTCGCGGCGTGTGAACGGGCCAGCTTCGTTGATGTAGTGCGGCGTATGCATGACGACGCCGTGACGGATCATTCCGGGCATACCGATAGTGATTCGGTCCGCCGACTCGTTGGACGCCACAACCTCAGCCATGGTTTCTACAAAACGCTCGGCGCTCAGCGGATACGGCGTGGCCATTCGGCGTTCGCTGCCGTGAATCGTGCCTGCTTCATCGAGAACGGCAGATTTAATAAAAGACCCGCCACAGTCAATCGAGAGAGTGAACATAAGCCCAGCCTACGCACTGCGCCCTCTAAACACTGGGCCCCCTAAACACTG
>JBDLPZ010000190.1:0-5771 GCA_039800825.1 Actinomycetota bacterium | reverse complement strand
ATCGGCGAAGTGCGCGGTGACGAAGTGCTTGATTGGTTGTTGGCAGTCACTAGTGGGCATTCAGGGTCGGCGACATCTGTACACGCGCATTCGGCCGAGCAAGCGCTCACTCGACTGAGTTTGCTCGCATCGCTGGCAGGACTTGGTGAGGATTTCGCGCGACGCTTGATTTCGGAAAGTGTTGGTGCGGTTGTTCATTGCGAACGGACGTCGAGTGGACGGCGCATCGCGCAGGTGCTTGAGATCGCGGGTAAGCGTGTTTGATGAGCTGAGCGCCGTCGCAGTGATGCTGAGTGCAGTGCTGATGCTGTGGTGGTGGCCGGTCTCGCCGCGGCTCGAACCTCGTTCGGTGCCGGCAAATTCCGATCCGCTCGCTGCTGCTGAGCAGATGCTCACTCGACTCGAAGCGGAGCTCATGGTCGCGAGTGACTTCGACTCAGCACTCGAGTCGGTTCAGTGGCGGACGTATGCGCTCCGACCAGATATACAGCGTGGGCTGGAGCAAGCGCAGGCTGTCGTGGGCGAGCACGGTGCGAGTGGTGTGCCGTTCGTGGCGGCGTTGGCGCGGAGAGTGCACGAGCAGATTGATCTACGAAGTCGCTGGGAGACGGCCGCCGCGGCAGCGCACTCGGCGTCTCTCATGTTGTTGATATTGCCGACCGCTTTGTGGGCTTTGGCAGAAGGCCTTGGAGTCCATGCGGTTTCGTGGCTCATTGGTTCGACAGGAGGCTGGATGTGCATTGCGGTTGGTCTTGGATTGACGGGGATCGCGCGGGTAGTGCTGCGATTGCTTCGGCGCTCTGCACTTGAACCGCGCTCGTCGAGCCGGGTGGTGCCGATTAGTTCAGCTGCGGCGAGTGTGAGTGCAGGCATCGCAGTGCTGTCACTGAGATCGGATGCTGTCGGCATCGCGTTCTGCGTCGGTGTGGGTCTGGCAGTCAGTCATGTGTGGAGTCGGCTCGAGTGGAATGCCGGACGTGTGCAAGCTCGCGACCTGAGTTGGGTCAGCATCGCCCTCGCGACGTCGCTTGATGCGGGTCTTGATTGGTTCTCGGCGATCAACGTCGCGGCTGAGTGCGCTGACGGCGATCTGAAGTTGCGTCTTGTTGCGATTGCACAACGGCTGGAGTGGGGAATCGAGCCGTCTGCAGCGTTCGCTGGTGAAGATTTCGGCTTGGCGGAGATCGGCGCGGCGATTTCGCAGACTCACTCGAGCGGCGCACCTATTAGTCACGCACTGTTTCGCGCCGCGGCGTCTGCCAGCGCGAAATCACATGCACAATCTTTGAAGCGGGTTGAAAAGCTCGCGTCGTTCGCGGTCGTACCGGTGACAGCGTTGCAGCTTCCTGCGTTCATTGTCCTCGGTCTCGTGCCTGTTGTGATCACTCAATTGCAGCCGTTATTGACAGCGTTCTCATCATCGCGAGTGCTGCTCTAGTCCAACCTGTACGTCTGCGCTCGCTCTCAGCGTGTGTAGACGTACAGGTTCAGTTACGCACAACCGATTAATCCACAACTGCATCGAATCCATGACTTATTCACAGACGAACAACTTCTTACTGACTCATAAGTTAATGCGCATTTTGATTGGCCTTCCAAACAGAAAGGCAAACAATGACAACTCTTATCAAGCGCCTCTCCGATGAGGCAGGTGCCGTATCGGCGGAATATGCGACGGTGGCCGTGGCTGCGTGTGGTGCTGGCGGCATCCTCTACAAGTTTCTAACGAGCAGCTCTTTCGCATCTCTTCTCGCCAACATCCTCGGTAAAGCATTCTCGTGGATTATCGGAATGGCTTAAGCGACGATGACGGCAGCATCTCGGGTGAAGCCGCCATCGGAATCGCATGCATCGTGTTGGTGGCGATGATGTTGATTCAGGCTCTCGGGGTCGGGCTGTGGCAGCTGCGAGCTCACTCAGTGCTGGCCGAGGCTGTCCGAGTCGCAACAGCAAGCGGCGAACCAGAGCGGCAATTGGCGATCGCTCGGGAGTTCATCACTGACCAACTGCCGACAGCTCGTCTGAATGAAGAGGTCACTGAGGCGGGCGTGAGGTTCGAATTGAGACAGCGGCTTCGGTTGTCAGCCATCGGCTGGCAGCCGACCCTGTCGGCGAGTGGGTCGGGAACATGGCAAGACGCCTGGCAATGGTGAGACTGGCAAAGGTCAGACTGGCAGTGGTGAGAGATGACAGCGGGTCAGTAACCCCAGTAGTCGTAGTTGGGCTGGGGCTGCTGACCGCCGCTTTCATGACTCTTGCCGGGTTCGTGCGAGTCGCCGACGCTCAGATTCAGACAGCGGCAGCCGCTGAGCAGGTCGCTTTGGCCGAGGCGCATAAGTGGCTTCAGGGGCAGGACATGTGCCTCGAGCCCCTCGTGTCGAGTCCCTACCGACTCGAGCAGTGCGCTGCAGAAGCGGGCGCGGTGAGCGTGGACCTGAGTCGTCCGCTAGATCTGGGCTGGTTACGCCTCAAAGTGGTGGCCCGGGGGCGCTATTTGATGGGGTCCTAACCCTGCCTGAGCCTGCGGGCGTACCACTAGACTCCGCGCCCATATACAGACGTCATTGGGACGTCTACCCGTCATCGTCGCCGGGCAGCGTGGATTCCACCTGTTTGGAGCGCTGCCGGGAAAGCACTGAGGAGAAACATCGATGTCTAGCGTTCTCGCTGCGGCCGTAGAACTCTCTTCCAGCGACACCAAGGTCATCTACGCCGTGGCGGCTATCGCCATCGCAGCGTTGATCTTCGCCGGTGTGTTGGTTAAGGAAGTCCTCTCGGCTAGCGAAGGCACTGACCGCATGAAGGAAATTGCGGGCGCCGTCCAAGAAGGCGCATCTGCCTACCTTCAACGCCAGTTCAAGACTTTGGGCTTCTTTGTAGTCCTCGTCTTCGGCCTTCTGTTCGTTCTACCAGCTGATACCCAAGCAGAAAAGATCGGTCGCTCGATCTTCTTCGTCGTTGGCGCAGTCTTCTCTGCGGTCACCGGCTACATGGGTATGTGGCTCGCTGTGCGCGGCAACGTGCGCGTCGCTGCTGCAGCTAAGGATTCAGGCGAGAACGCAGCAATGCGCATCGCATTCCGTACCGGTGGTGTGGCAGGCATGTTCACCGTCGGCCTCGGTTTGCTCGGTGCAGCTGTCGTCGTCTTGGTTTACAAGGACCAGGCTCCAAAGGTTCTCGAAGGCTTCGGCTTCGGTGCCGCACTTCTCGCAATGTTCATGCGCGTCGGTGGCGGTATCTTCACCAAGGCTGCTGACGTCGGCGCTGACTTGGTCGGCAAGGTTGAGCAGGGTATCCCTGAGGATGACCCACGCAACGCTGCGACCATCGCTGACAACGTCGGTGACAACGTCGGCGACTGTGCCGGTATGGCTGCTGACTTGTTCGAGTCTTACGCAGTTACCTTGGTCGCTGCTTTGATCCTCGGCAAGGCATCTTTCGGTGCACTTGGTCTCGTGTTCCCACTCGTTGTTCCTGCTATCGGTGTCGTCACTGCTGTGATCGGCATCTTGGCTGTGACTCCTTCTCCGAAGGATCGCTCGGGCATGCAGGCCATCAACCGTGGCTTCTTCCTTTCGGCTGCTGTGTCGGCTGCACTCGTCTCAGTCGCTGCTCGTTACATGCTCCCAGAGCGCATGAGCGATCTCGTTGGCTTCGATGTCACGACCATGGCTGCTGTTGCAGACGTCAACCCACGCCGCATGGCAATCGTTGCTGTGCTCATCGGTATCGTGCTCGCTGCTGCGATTCAGATGCTCACCGGTTACTTCACCGAGACCAACCGCCGTCCAGTTGATGACGTCGCGAAGGCTTCTTTGACCGGTCCTGCAACCGTCATCCTCGGCGGTATCTCACTCGGTCTCGAGTCAGCTGTGTACTCAGCACTCCTCATCGGTGCGGCTGTATACGGTGCCTCGCTTCTCGGTGGCGGCTCAGCGATGTTGTCGCTGTTCGCAATCGCTCTCGCTGGTACCGGTCTCCTGACCACTGTCGGCGTCATCGTGTCGATGGACACCTTCGGTCCTGTTTCTGACAACGCTCAGGGCATCGCCGAAATGTCTGGCGACGTTCATGGCGAAGGTGCAGCAGTGCTCACCCGCCTCGATGCAGTCGGTAACACCACCAAGGCAATCACCAAGGGCATCGCAATCGCGACTGCTGTTCTCGCAGCGACTGCACTCTTCGGTTCATTCCGTGACGCAGTCACCACCGCGACCAGCAACTACAAGGGTGAGTACCCGAACCTCCCACAAGAGCAGGTTTACCAGTACCTCTCAATCCTTGACGTTGCACAGCCTTCGAACCTTGTTGGTTTGATGATCGGTGCAGCAGTTGTGTTCTTGTTCTCAGGTCTCGCAATCAACGCTGTCTCTCGTGCAGCCGGTGCAGTTATTCACGAAGTGCGTCGTCAGTTCCGTGAGCACCCAGGCATCATGGAAGGCACCGAAAAGCCTGAATACGGCAAGGTCGTCGACATCGTGACGCTTGATTCGCTCCGCGAACTCGCAACCCCTGGTCTGCTCGCAGTCCTGACCCCAATCGCTGTTGGCTTCGGTCTCGGCATTGGCGCTCTCGGTTCGTTCCTCGCTGGCACGATCATCACCGGCACCTTGATGGCAGTCTTCCTGTCGAACTCAGGTGGCGCGTGGGATAACGCCAAGAAGTTCGTCGAGGACGGTCACTTCGGTGGCAAGAACTCTGAAGCTCACGCTGCCACTGTTATCGGTGACACCGTTGGCGATCCGTTCAAGGACACCGCTGGTCCTGCAATCAACCCGCTCATCAAGGTCATGAACCTTGTTGCGCTTCTGATTGCTCCAGCAGTCGTTACCGCTCATCTGGCAGATGACATCAAGGTTCGTGCAATCGCGACCGGCTTGTCACTCGCAGTTGTCGTCGGTGCTGTTCTCATCTCGAAGCGTCGCCCAATTGCGGTGGCAGCTGAAGAAATGACGCACCCATTCGAAGACGAAGCAGTCTCAACCCACAAGGAAGAGCACTACTTCTAAGCAGTACTAGTAACGAACCCGCCAACGCTCAGCAGTATTGCTCAGCTTTGGCGGGTTCGTTGTTTAATGACACCATGACTCGCACCGAGATCGAAGTTGCTGGCCTGCGCGCGACGGTTATTCACGACCCGCTACCGGCCGACGGTTCTGCTCTTGCCGATGACATCGTCGTCGGTCCAGGCGGAGCATCTCACTCGTTGCTGCGTCTCACTCCGCGCGCACACTTCAGACGAGCATGGGACCTCGGGTGCGGCAGCGGCGTGCAGAGCGTCTTCGCTGCTCAGCACTGCGACCATGTCATCGCCACTGACATCGACGAGCGCTGCCTTGAGTTCACTCGACAATCTGCGCAGGCGAGTGGAGTTCATGTTGAGACGCGACTCGGATCCCTGGCCGTTCCAGTCGCAGGTGAGACTTTTGATCTCATCATCTCCAATCCACCGTTTGTCATCGGAAACGCGACTGAGTTGGTGCACCGCGAGTCGCCGCGCGAAGCCGATGCGCTGACTGCGGAACTTCTTCAGACCTTGCCGACCCACCTCGTCGATGGTGGTCTCGCCATCATGCTCACTGCATGGCTCGTCACTGAGCATCAAAATTGGCAAGAGCGAATCGAAGAGTGGCTGCCGGCTGATTGCGATGTGTGGGTCGGGCTTCGCTCGACGCAGCCAGTGACTGACTACGTCGAGACGTGGCTAGCCGATGCTGGCCGCGCAGTCGACACCGAGACCGCCGCTGAGTGGGAGAGCCGACTGCGAGGTT
>JBDLPZ010000189.1:0-2738 GCA_039800825.1 Actinomycetota bacterium | reverse complement strand
TTTGTGCCGGATGTGGGACTTGAACCCACACGTCTTGCGACAACGCATTTTGAGTGCGCCGCGTCTGCCATTCCGCCAATCCGGCATGCACTGCTGAAGTCTCCAGAATATCCTAGGCTGGAGTGGTGACTGAACACCCCGAGACACCAAGTCCCACCCGCCGCGTCGTTGTAGCCGAGGATGAGGCTCTCATCCGAATGGACATCGTTGAAACACTACGGGATAACGGATTTGATGTCGTAGGTGAAGCTGGCGACGGTGAGCGCGCCGTTGAGCTGGCGACGGAACTGCGTCCCGATTTGGTAGTCATGGATGTCAAGATGCCGAAGCTTGACGGTATCTCGGCCGCTGAGCGCCTCAACAAAGACAACATTGCCCCTGTCGTTTTGCTGACCGCATTCAGCCAGAAGGAACTCGTCGAACGTGCTGCGGCCGCTGGTGCGCTCGCCTACGTGGTTAAGCCCTTTACGCCGAGCGACCTGCTGCCGGCGATTGAAATTGCGTTGTCGCGTTATGAGCAGATTCAGGCGCTCGAAGGCGAAATTTCCGACATGGCCGACCGTTTCGAGACGCGTAAGGTCGTCGACATTGCCAAGGGCATTCTCAACGAGAAGATGGGTCTGACCGAGCCAGAGGCATTTCGTTGGATTCAGAAGGCATCGATGGATCGCCGCCTGACGATGAAGGATGTTGCGCTGACGATCATTGACCAGCTCGGACCAAAACCTGAATAGTCCAGAAACTGCGCTCAGGAACTCTTGATGAGGTTCGTGATGCGGACGGTGCTGAGGCGTCGACCAGACTGATCGCGCACGACAATCTCGTGTGTTGTCAGGGTGCGACCGAGGTGTAGCGCGGTGCACTCGGCGATGACGAAGCCCTCTTTGGCGCTTCCGGTGTGGCTGGCGTTGATCTCTATGCCAACGGCGTGTCCACCCCAGCCTTTGCTGTGACGGTAAACGTTGGCACAAATCGAGCCCATTGATTCGCCAAGAACGACGTAGGCTCCACCATGCAGAATGCCGAAGGTCTGTGTGTTTCCCTCTACAGGCATCGTGGCGAGAGCGTAGTCGGGGCGAAGTTCGTGGAACTGGATATCCATCTTCTGAGCCAATGGGCCGCCGGTGGCGCCAAGATACTCGAGGAGGTCAATCGCTGGGGGACGAACATCGTACGAAGTCATGAAAACCCTTGAACTTGCTTCGAATGCCGCGGGGGATGCGACGACTAGTGTGGACGTATGTCCGACGAAACCCAGCCTACCCTTCTGCTTATTGACGGACACTCGCTTGCATTTCGTGCCTTTTACGCTCTCCCTCTTGAGAGTTTTCAAACCAGTGACGGCCAGCACACGAACGCCATCCACGGGTTCATTTCCATGCTTTTGAACTTGCTCGCCAAGGAGCAACCCACGCACCTCGCCGTCGCGTTTGACATTTCGCGCTACAGCTTCCGCACGCGCGAATATCCTGAATATAAGGGCACTCGTGGCGAGACGCCGCCGGAATTTATCGGCCAGGTGCCGTTGCTGCAAGACGCACTGCACGCGATGAACATCGTGACCCTGCAAAAAGAAGACTTCGAGGCGGATGACATCCTTGCAACGTTGTCTCGTCAAGGCGCCGAAGCGGGTTTCCGCGTATTGGTTGTTTCGGGTGACCGCGACACAATTCAGCTCGTCAACGACAACGTGACCTTGTTGTATCCCTCGAAACAGGGCGTCAGCGAGCTGACGCGTTACGACGCAGTCAAGGTCTTTGAGCGCTACGGCATTCAGCCGCACCAGTATCCCGAGGTCGCTGCGTTGGTCGGGGAGACAAGCGACAACCTTCCCGGCATTCCCAAGGTCGGCGAGAAAACGGCCGTCAAGTGGATTAACGAGTACGGATCCCTTGAAGAAATCCTGCGTCGACGAGATGAGATTCCCGGCAAGGTCGGTGAAAACCTGCGCGAGTTTGCTTCTAACGCCGAGCGCAATCGTCGCCTGAATCGGCTCGTTACTGATGTTGAGCTACCTGTCGCACCGACGGATCTCAGCCGTGGCGAATTCGACGTAAACGCAGTGCGTGATGTCTTCGGCAAACTGCAGTTTCGCAGCTTGCTCGAGCGCGTGCTCAAACTTGCTGGGGCAGCCGGGGCGACCTCGGACTCGTCGACAACGTCGGCCGCGCCCAAAACAGTGGCGTCTTCAGCCGCTTCGCGAACTGCTGGAGGCGACGCTCTGGATCAGCGCGGACGCGTGGTCGCCGATGCGCCAGTCACGGTTGAGGTGCCTGCCGTCCACCGCGTTCTCGATGAAGAACTCGCAGCCTGGCTGGGGCGAATCAACCACGAAGCTGCCCTCGGTGTCGCGGTGCACATCGATACCGACGGTTCTGACATTCAGGCCGTTGGGCTCGCGCACGGCGACAGCATCGCGCATGTGCCGTGGTCGCCACATCGCGGCGATATGAACGCTCTCGCCGAGTGGCTTGAATCGTCGACGCCGAAGGTGCTCTATGGAGCCAAACCCCAGCTCAAGGCTCTTGCTGCCGCTGGTATCTACCTTCAGGGACTCGTATTGGACGCCGAA
Organism: Actinomycetota bacterium; assembly: GCA_039800825.1. Lineage (GTDB taxonomy): Bacteria > Actinomycetota > Actinomycetes > S36-B12 > UBA5976 > JAFMIT01. The sequence goes on along the minus strand of JBDLPZ010000189.1, from coordinate 166 downwards.
TTGGCCGACTGGATTATTCGCGCAGATGTCGCCAAGCGTGACATCGACGATCTCCTTAACCGCTTCTGCGCGCAGGCAGTCCGCCGAAGCGACCCAACTCAACTCATACCTGAGGTAGAAGACATCGGCGCCGGCGGACAGGCGTGGGTGGTCGGTCAGCTCAGCG
>JBDLPZ010000188.1:0-15104 GCA_039800825.1 Actinomycetota bacterium | reverse complement strand
GTCGATCAGCGAACGCTTTGCCGTCATCCTCGTCGGATTTCATGTGGCGGACGAGCTGTGGCACGAACACTGCGTTGACTGCGCCACCGATGACGAGGATGTACAGAATGTTCGGCAGGGTATTGCCCAGTGAATACGCGTCGCTGACGATGAAGAAGCCGAGAGCGGCAGTCATCGCCATATCGCGCATCACGCCGGTGACACGTGAAAGCACCGTGCCGACGGCCATGTTTGCGCTATCGCGCATTACACCTGAATCAGACATCGGTGCCGATTGTTGTCGCTGACTTATCGCCGCGACTGCGTACGCGCCGAACCGCGTTGATCACAATCATCAAGACGAGCAACACCGCGGCAGCACCCACGACGTACGACGCCGCCTGGGCGTACGCCGACGACGAGAGCTGAATGCGAGTGCGCGGGCCAAACTCTTGGCCATCTTTGTCGGCCAAGCGCAGACTCAAGAATGCGATGTCCGAACCTGCGAGCTTGGTTGGAATCTCAATGCTCTTGCGCTTGCCTGGCTGAATCGTGATGAGGCCGACGTCGCCCGGTGTCACACGCACGGCTGGCTCGCCGATAGCCACGAGTCGAATCGTCACTGCGACAGGCAGGTCGTTGCGGATGGTGATCGGGACGACGGACTCTTCGCGCGGGAAGAGCACTGCGCCCGACGACATGATCTCTACCGAACCGATGACGTTTTGGAGATCTGCGATGGTGGCGAGACGCATCGCGCGTACTTCCGTACCCGTGAACGTCGCAGAAGCAAGTCGCAGCTGCGCATCGCGCAGAGCGGCATCAACTTCGGTGCCGCCGATGAGTCCGCTCAATGCTTCGCGCCGACGCTGCACCCACTTGATGTCTTTGATCGCGGTCTTGCGAATACCGGCACCGATGCGGGTGTTGGAGTTGATGCGCTCTGAGGTCGAGTCGGCCGCGAATGCGTCGGCGACTGTGGATGCCTCAATCCAGGGCACAGACAGCGAGTCGAGAGTGTCGGCAGTTTCGATGTACGAAACATCGCTGCGCGTCGTGTCTGGTCGAAGCACGAGCAAGCGAGATTCGTTCGGACGTTCGAGCATTGTGATGAGCAAGTCTGAGATGAGTGCCTGACGACGGAGTGCAGCACGTGCATTAGAAGTGATGGCACCACTGAACTGACGACTCGCCTGTGAATCGACGACGAGCGACTTGCGGCCATTCGACGTGACGGCGATGCCCGACGATGTATAGCTCGAAGAAGCCGATGAATACTTCGAGTCGCTCAAGATCGTCAGCGAGAGATTTTGTTGAGCGAGCCAACGCCACGTGTTGTACGAGAAGTCGCCGCGATGTGCGATAGCGGCACGTGCAATTGGCAGGCGTTCTAAAGCATCAGTGATGTACTGAGTCTGACTGACCGACGAGAACGCGAGAGCGTTGAGGTCGTTGTTGATCAGGGCGTTGATTTCCGCGTTGGCATACGGCAGCGCGTAGATGTCTGATTCGTATGTCGAAACGCGCAGAGACTCAAGCCAGCGGCTAGCTGCCGTCGACTGATCGTTGTTGACCACTTCGATTGAGTCACCGAGAATTTCGCCGCCGCCCGCGATGCGCTGAGCAGTGCGGACAGTGTCTGGATCAATGAGCCATGTGAGGTCGGCGCGGCCGGCGGCAGCTTTGACGATCGCACCGGCAGTGCCGTTGTCACCGAATGCGTTGACGGCGTCTTGAGAAAGATACTGACCGCGGACGTTCACGCTTGGTGGCGTAGCAACAGTCCACAGAGGCAGGACGCGCAATGGTTTGAAGTCACTGATTTCTTGGTTGTTGAAATACGGCAACAAGATGTCGATCGATGACTTGGTCGAGCCAGCGGTCGCGGTGACGTGCAGCATGTAGACGCCGTTGCGGCTGAAGTCGAGCTGTGACTCGGCGAGCGTGAGCGAGATGCTGTTGGAGCCTTCGAGCAGGCCCATGCCCGTATCGAACTCGCCGACGACTCGAGACGCGAGGTCGGCTTTGCCGCTCATCACAGTTGCGATATCTGCGCGACCTTCGAGTGGCGCGGTGGTTTGGCGAACCTTGAACACGACCGAGTCGCTGAACGCTTGACTAGCTTCGATGTTGAGAGTCAGCCGAACATCGGTAGCGACCGCCAACCACTGCGGCGAGATGCGTGTCAGGGTGAGGTCGAATCCACCTGCGGCCGAGGCGCTTGGGGCGAGGCCGCCTACCAGTCCGACGACAGAAAAGAGCGCGGCGAGTACGCCGCTGATGACACGTCTCATTGGAGCTCGGCGAGCAGCGATTGCGCTTTCGCGATCAGCTGCCGTTCGTCGTCGTGAGTCAGGCGCTTGGCCACCTGGTCGAGAGCCACCCACGCGATTTCGTCGACCTCGCCCTCCTGGGCGACAAGTTCGCCTTCACGGGCAAGGATCAAGAAATGGTGGACGGTCTTGTGGATCGTGGTTCGCTCTTGTTGGAACCAGAAGTCGATAACTCCCAGCTCTCCCACAATTTCGCCAACGAGGCCGGTCTCTTCCCGCACTTCGCGAATAGCTGCCTCGGTGGGGGATTCCCCTTCTTCGAGGTGACCTTTCGGCAGTGACCACAACAAACGACCACGGGTATTGCGTCGGCCGATGATGACCGCCCGCATCGTTTCTTGCTCTACGACTAGACCGCCTGCGCTGGTTTCTGCGCGATGCCCACGACGTGGCGCGCCCTGCCGAGGGCGGCCCGACGAAGGTCGACGGATGCTCATGAGCGCAAGGTTAGCCCCCAGCCCGCGCGTACTCTTGCCCCTTTGTGAGCCAAAGTTCGTCCAAACCCAACGCGCAGATTCCTCAGGTAGCGCTCGATTTGGGCAACCGCTTTGCGGAATCTGGCTTCGAACTCGCGCTCGTCGGCGGCTGGGTGCGTGACGCAATCTTGCGTCGCGGCGAGGCGGATTTGGACTTTACGACCAACGCCACCCCTGAACAGACCATTGCGGTCCTCAAAGGCTGGGCCGAGACCATTTGGGATGTCGGCATCGCTTTCGGGACCGTTGGGGCGCTACGTCACGGCGAACAGCTCGAGATCACGACGTATCGCGCCGAGAGCTACGACCCGGACTCACGCAAGCCAGAGGTCGCCTACGGGCAGTCGCTGACGGACGACCTGCTGCGTCGCGACTTCACGATTAATGCGATGGCGCTGTCGCTGCCAGCGGGTGAACTCATCGATCCGTTCAACGGCCTCAGCGATCTCGCTGCTGGCGTGATTCGCACGCCGGGCACGCCAGAGGATTCGTTCTCCGATGACCCGCTGCGCATGATGCGAGCTGCACGGTTTGCGTCGCAGCTTCAGTTCGCGGTCGCACCCGAGGTGCTCGCGGCGATGACGGCAATGGCCGAACGCATCGAGATCATTTCGGCTGAGCGCGTGCAGGTCGAGCTGACCAAGCTTTTGTTGTCGTCGGCGCCGCGCGTCGGTCTGACCTTGCTCGTCGAGTCTGGCCTGGCAGAGCGAGTGCTGCCGGAGTTGCCGAAGTTGCAGCTTGAGATTGATGAACATCATCGACACAAGGATGTGTATGAGCATTCGTTGATTGTGCTTGAGCAGGCGATTGATCTTGAGACGTCGCATGAGCCCCAGCTCGAGCCTGACTTGGTGTTGCGCCTCGCTGCGCTGTTGCATGACATCGGCAAGCCAAAGACGCGTCGCTTTGAAGAAGGTGGCGGCGTCTCGTTCCATCACCACGAGGTCGTCGGTGCCAAGCTAACGAAGAAGCGTTTGACAGCGTTGCGTTTTAGCAACGAAGTAATCGCTGATGTGACCAAGCTGGTTGAGTTGCATCTGCGGTTCCATGGCTATTCGTCAGGCGAGTGGACCGACAGCGCGGTGCGCCGCTACGTGCGCGATGCTGGCGATCAACTCGAACGCTTACACAAACTTACTCGCGCCGATTGCACCACGCGCAATAAGCGCAAGGCAGCTGCACTTGCTTCGACGTATGACTCGCTAGAGCGACGCATCGCAGAGTTGAAGTCGCAAGAAGAACTCGACGCGATTAGGCCTGATCTCGATGGCGCGCAGATCATGCAGATTCTCGGAATCAAGCCGGGTCCAGCAGTCGGTGCTGCGTACAAGTACTTGTTAGAACTGCGTCTCGACAATGGTCCGATGTCGACCGAAGACGCGACGGCCGCGCTACTTGCGTGGCACGCGCAGCAGTGACGTTCCTGCCGCCAGCACGACGACGATGTAGCCGATAGCCCAGAGGCTGCGGCCATCTGGCGCGAGAAATTCCGCGGCGGCGATGATGCCGGAGACGAGACCGACGTTGACGGCCATGTCGTAAATGGAGAAAACGCGACCGCGGTGATCGTCTTCGACCGCGTCCTGAGTGATGGAGTCGCTGCAGACTTTGACGCATTGACCGGTCCAGCCGAGGAAGAGTCCACAGCCCATAAGTGTGTAAACGGCGAGCGGTGATTCTGGTGCTGCGATAGTGATGGCCATGAGTGCGGCGCTAGCGATGCCACCGATGAGCAAAGTTGCAGCCGACCAACGCCGCGTGCCCATTCGGCCAACGAGAAACGGCGTCATTGATGCGCCAATAAACGCACCGGCAGCTGCGGCGCCGACGACGAAAGCGAAATCGCCGAGAGCGGCGTTGGATGCAGATGGCAGATTGATGCCGTTGCGCACAAGCACAATCGCCATGACGGTAACGAGACCAAACACAGTGCGATGGCAGACGACCACCAGCAGTGCGCGCAGTGCGGCAGGGCGCGCGACGAGATGCAGTGCGCCGGATGTCAGCTGGGAGACGACGGCGCGCATCTGATCGCGCATGCCTTCAGACACGTGATCAGGACCAAGCAGATCGCGCGGCATGGTTTTAGCAATCGCGGCTGCGCAGAGTTGAAGCACGGCACTCAGTGTCAGCGCGGCGATCACGCCATCACCCGTCGCAGTCTGAATCGCAACGCCGATGAGACCGCCGACTGCGGAGGCGAGAGTGCCGGCAGTCGGAGCGAACGAGTTAGCGGTGACGAGCTCACGTCCAGTTGCAACGTGCGGCAGCGAAGCCGAGAGCGTGGCGCCCATAAACCGGCCGAGTCCGAGGGAGACCAAGACAGCGAGGCCGAGGAGCGCGCCTTCGTCTCCAGTGCGCACGACGGTACCGATGAGGACGACTGAGGCAGCGCGGAGCAGTGAGACGAAAATCAGAATGCGTTCGCGTGGCCAACGATCAATCAGCACGCCGATGAACGGGCCGAAGATTGAATAGGGCAGCAACAAAATCGCGAAAGCGACGGCGATTTTCGAAGGTGTGGCCTGAGATTCAGGCGAGAAAAGAACGAAGGTCGTGAGCGCGGCCTGGACCATGCCATCCCCGAGTTGGCCGAATACTCGCGTGCCTAGCAACGCCAAAAAAGAAGGGCGCCGCAGGAGTTGTTTGACCTCTGGCCATGTCACTCGCGGTTGATCAGTGAGTCGCTCATTGATCGGCTGGGGAGTGGACACGTGGGACAAACTAGTCGCTGCGGCGCCCTTAGTGAGTTTTGCGGTTAGCGCTCAACCTTGCCGGCGATGAAATCTTCAACAGCCTGGTACGCCTCAGAATCGGTGTACTGAACTGGAGGTGACTTCATGAAGTAAGAAGAAGCCGAAAGGATTGGGCCGCCAATCTTGCGATCAAGCGCAATCTTGCATGCGCGGATTGCGTCGATGATGACACCGGCTGAGTTCGGGCTATCCCACACTTCGAGCTTGTACTCGAGGTTGAGTGGAGCGTTACCGAATGCGCGACCTTCGAGGCGGACGAATGCCCACTTGCGGTCATCGAGCCATGCGACGTAGTCAGAAGGTCCGATGTGAACGTTGCGCTCACCGAGGTCGTGTGCCAGCTGCGAGGTCACAGACTGGGTCTTCGAGATCTTCTTGCTTTCGAGGCGATCGCGCTCGAGCATGTTCATGAAGTCCATGTTGCCACCAACGTTGAGCTGGTAGGTGCGATCAACAATCACGCCGCGGTCTTCGAAAAGCTTCGCCATAACGCGGTGAGTGATGGTTGCGCCGACCTGGCTCTTGATGTCGTCGCCGACGATTGGGAGACCCGCAGCGGTGAACTTGTCAGCCCATGCCTTGGTGCCGGCGATGAAGACTGGAAGAGCGTTAACGAAGCCGCAGCCGGCGTCGATTGCGCACTGTGCGTAGAACTTCGCTGCTTCTTCTGAACCAACAGGCAGGTAGCAGACGAGAACGTCAACCTTGGCATCCTTCAACGCCTGAACGACGTCGACTGGTGCTGCAGCTGATTCTTCAATCGTCATTCGGTAGTACTTGCCGAGACCATCGAGAGTGTGACCGCGCTGAACAATGACGCCTGAGTTAGGCACATCGCAGATCTTGATGGTGTTGTTCTCGCTGGCGAGGATTGCTTCGGACAGATCGAGGCCGACCTTCTTGGCATCCACGTCGAAAGCTGCAACGAATTCAACGTCGCGAACGTGGTACGGACCAAACTGAACGTGCATCAGACCAGGAACGGCCTGCGCTGGATCAGCGTCCTTGTAGAACTCAACACCCTGTACGAGCGATGCCGCACAGTTGCCGACGCCAACGATGGCGACGCGTAGTGAACTCATTAGTTACCTTTCAGATTAGCCCGTTGGCCCGGGCGGTTAGAACTTGATGTTCTGGTTTTGGGGTTTTGCTTTAGCTAGACCGAGTGGTCAGGTCTTCTTGTGCGATGAGGTCATCAATCCACCGAAGTTCGTTCTCGACGCCGTCGAGGCCGTGACGTTGAAGCGCGAGGGTGTACTGATCGAGACGTTCACGCGTTGCGCTCATGCTCTCGCGCAGAGTGGCGCGACGCTCGGCCAGTCGAGAGCGACGACCTTCGAGAATGCGGCGACGGACTTCGGCTTTCGTTGCGCCGAAGAACGCGAAGCGAACGCCGAAGCCTTCGTCATCCCACGTCTCTGGACCTGAGTCGGAGAGAAGGTCGGCGAGGTGAAGCCGGCCATCGTCGGTGATGGAGTACGTAATGCGGGCGCGCTTGCCCGAAAGGGCAGGACCGGCGGCGGTGGGGTCGGCGGTTTCTTCGATGTGACCGGCGTCGGTCAGCGACTTGAGCGCTGGGTAGAGCGCGCCAAAAGAGATCGCACGAAGAGTGCCGAGGAGAGTGCTTAAGCGCTTGCGCAGTTCGTAGCCGTGCAACGGGGACGCTTGTAGCAGGCCAAGGATGGCCAACTCCAACGCATTCGACTTACGCACAAACACTCCTGTTTTCTTGATGTATCAAAATGATATAGCAGAATGTCAGCCCCACCAAATTGCGGTACGTCCCCAAGCACTGAGTGGTACGTGTAAATGCCCTATCTGGTACGTGGCCAGGTCTTTTCCTCACAAAAGCACAGCCTTAAACCTGCGCAAGTACCAAAGCTGTCCTGCGCAAGTACCAGAAATGCCCGTACCCTTCGCCGCTATGGCCGCTTCCCGCTCTTCTGCCGTCCGAGGTACCCGCATCCGCGGTACCAGCGGCAAGTCCGCGGCCGATCAACAAGCCGCTGAAGAAATTGCCGACCCCCGCGAACCCCGCCAAGTCGTCGACCACAGCCTCGACCGTCGCGCCGCCATCCTCGAGATTCGCCGAACCGGCGGCTTCAACTTCGACGGCCAAGACACCGACCCTTACCTCATTCGCGCCGCCAAGTACTACGGCGTCGAGACCGAGCGCACCTGCCCGATCTGCACCCGCACGCAGCTCGTCGAGCTCACCTACGTGTACTCCCGCGAGCTCGGCTACTACTCAGGCCGCATCTTTTCTCCCAACGAGATTCCGAGCATGGCCACGCAGTACGGCTTCCTGCGCGTCTTCACGGTCGAGGTCTGCCAAGGCTGCGGCTGGAATCATGTGCTGACTTCTTACGTTCTAGGTGATGGAAAACCTCGCCGCCCGCGTCCCAAGCCACGCGACCTGGTCGACTAAGAGGACAATTCGCTCTGTGCGCGTGCCGCAGCTGAACCGAAGGTGAGAATGAGACAGAGATACATTGACTACCCCCGCGTTGGTCGGGTTGGTGTCACTCGCTGGATTCCGTCATGGAAACTCGTGCTCTCCCTCGCTGTCGTGTTCGCCGGTCTCGGCGCACTGGCACTGGCTTACCTCGTCTCCACCACCCCGATTCCTGCGCCGAACGAAGTCGCAATGTCTAACGCGACCGTTGTGTTCTACGCCGATGGCAAGCGAGAGGTCGGTCGCATCGGTGACTTCAACCGCGTGCAGGTTTCACTCGCCGAAATCCCACTCACCGTCCAGCAGGCCGTCCTCGCTGCCGAAGACCGCGACTTCTACGCGCACGGCGGTTTCTCCATCACTGGCATTGGCCGCGCGATGTGGAACAACGTCGTCGGCGGAAGCTCGCAGGGTGGCTCGACGATCACACAGCAGTACACCAAGAACGCTTACCTGACTTCCGAGCGTTCATGGAAGCGAAAGCTCAAGGAACTAGTCCTTTCAATCAAGCTCGAAACCTCATCGAGCAAAGACGAAATCCTCGAGAACTACCTCAACACCGTCTACTTCGGCCGCGGCGCTTACGGCGTGCAGGCTGGCGCGCGTGCGTACTTCGGTAAAGACATCGCTTTGCTCAACAGCAAAGAGGCCGCGTTCCTCGCTGCTCTGCTTAAGTCGCCTGAAGGCTTCGCGCCAGAAGTAAATCTCGAGCGTCTGCAGGATCGTTGGAAGTACGTCATCGGTCAGATGCGCGAAGCTGGCTGGATGTCGGCAGACGCTTACGACAAGGCAGAGTTCCCATCTTTCAAGCCGCGCCGCTCAGGCAACCGACTCTCTGGCCCGCCCGGATACATCCTCGCTGAAGTCAAGAAGTTCTTGAACACTCTCGGCTACGACGACGCATCACTCGGTGTCGCCGGTCTCACGATCTACACGACGATCGACAAGGATGCACAAGATGCAGCCGTCGGCGCCGTGAAGTCAGAAGGTCCAAAGTCGAACACCGAAGGTTTGCGCATCGGCCTCGCCGCAGTGCGCCCAGGCACTGGTGAAATCATCGCGATGTACGGCGGCCCCGACTACGTCACTGAACCGCTCAACAACGCGACGCAGGCGATTGCGCAGGCAGGTTCTACCTTTAAACCATTCGCGCTGATGGCTGCCATGGAGCAGGGCTACTCACTCGATTACATGTTGCCAGGACGCAACGGCAAAGTGATCGACGGCTACAAAGTTCGCAACTACTCCAAGAAGTCATACCAGGACGTGTCGCTGCTGCAGGCGACTCAGTGGTCTATCAACACCGCATACGTGCAGATGGCATCTGAAGTTGGTATCGACAGCGTGATGGACGCCGCTTTCCGCGCCGGCATTCCAAAAGACACTCCCGGCGTTGATCGCAACCTGACCTTCGTTCTCGGCACCGCGAGCCCGCACGTCCTCGACGTCGCGAGCGCTTACTCCACCTTCGCCGCTGAAGGTGTCGCGGCGAAGCCATTCCTCGTTTCCAAAGTCGTGAGCCCATCAGCTGGCGTGCTGTATGAAGCAACTCCCCAAACCGAAGTTGTTTTCGCCGAAGGCGATTCGCGCAAGGTCAACTACGCACTTCGACAGGTTGTCACCAACGGCACCGGCTACGCCGCTCTCGCCGCAGGTCGCCCAGTCGCAGGCAAGACCGGCACCACGGACGAAAACAAATCCGCCTGGTTCGCTGGTTACACACCTGATCTCGCAGCTGCCGTCATGCTTATTAAGCAAGACGAAAACGGTCTGCCGATTTCGCTTTCTGGCACGGGTGGCGTCTCATCCGTCGCCGGTGGTTCTTTCCCTGCGCGCATCTTCACTGCATTCATTCGCGGTGCGCTCGAAGGCAAGCCTGAAGCAAAATTCAAGCGTCCGACCGCGACGGCAGTCCCGACGTTGAGCAATTCGCCGTTGCCATGGTGGTCACCGACACCAGGTGCAACGCCTACCGACAGCGCGACACCGACTGATAGCGCAACACCGACCGATAGCGCGACACCAACCAACGTCGCATAAACCTGCCGCGCGCATCTGCGTGCGAGACTTGCCCGCATGCTCCCACGTCGCGTTGCCGCCGCCGCAACAGTCGCCGCCACCACACTGATGGCGACGTTTGCGTTCTTCCTGCATTGGCCGTGCCGCAACACGGGATACACCGACAGCCGATTTACATCGCTGTGCTACTCCGACCTCGCATCGCTCTTCGCTAACCCTCCGCTGGTCGACGGCAGCTCGCCTTTCGGCGGCACACTGCCCGTGGAGCAAGCGCCTATCCCCGCATTCATTCTTTGGCTCATTTCGCAAGGCGGCCTCGGCTTTCTTAATCACGTCATCGTGATGCAGATCGTCCTGACGGCATTCATGATGTGGATCGCGGTCATGGTGTTGAAGCACCGTTACTGGCGACCACTCGACGCCGCTCTCGTCGCACTCACTCCACTGTGGCCATTTGTGATGTGGGTTTCGACCGACGTCATCAGCATTGCGTTCGCCGCCGCTGCTTTCTTCGCGTGGCACCGCAATCGAATCTTGCCGGCCGCGATCTTTAGTGGTCTCGCTCTCGCCAGCGGTGCGTGGACTTGGGTGTTCTTGCTCGGTTTCCTCGTCGAAGCCTCGCGCCAAGAACGCACTCGCGTCGCACTTCAAGTGATCGGCGTCGCGATCGGCACTGCGTTGGTGTGCAATCTTTCACGCATCTTCGCTGGCGACTCTGTGCTCCAGGCCTGGAAGTGGAAAGCCGGCGAAGGCACGCCAATCTACGTGTGGACTGAGATCACCGGTCACACATCAGTCAGCAATATCGTCGTCACTCTCGCAGGGCTCTCGGTCACAGCCGCAATTGCACGCTGGGCCGTCGCCACGCCATTCGATTTTCGACTGGAACTCTTCATCATCATCGTGGTCGGCGTACAGCTGCTCACGATGCCGAGCATCCCACCGCAGTCACTCACGCATCTCGCCTTTCTCATCCCTGTTGCGTTTTCACAACGCAAGACCGTGATCGGCTATTCGATTCCACTGATCATCTACGTCATCGGCGTCTGGATGCATTTCGAGGCGGCATCGCCTAACGGTAAAGGAATTAACCACTACGTCTACGGCGTGCTGTGCATCATCATGTGGGTCACCGTCATTCACATCATGCGCCGAGCGATGAACATGATTCGCATCCAAGGCACTGACGAAGTCACGCAGTCGTACGCTGCCTATGTAAGGGGGCTCAGCAATGGCGAGGCATAAATCACTCGGTCGGCATTGGTCGCTGCCCGTCATCGCCGGGGTTGCAGTCGCCCTCGTTGGACTCGCGTTGAAGTCTGCATGTGCGCCATGGAGTTGGGGCGGCTCCGCCGAGACCTACTCGCGACTTTGTTACAGCGATCTCGGGCCGCTCTACTGGTTGCGCGGTATGGCAGACGGCGTCATTCCGTATTTCCAAAGCTACGACGGCCAATACATCGAGTACCCAGTACTCACGGGCATGTGGATGTGGCTGATCGCCATCGTCACGCACGCAATGGTCGGTGGCCAGTCGGTCGGCACTTTCGTGGCCCTCACGTGGGCGACGAGTGTCGTTTTCATCGCTGGCACTCTCGCGCTGATGGCGCGCAACTCGACCAGCAATCGTCACGCGTCGTGGTGGTTCGCGCTCTCACCCGCATTGCTGCTGACTCTCGGAATCAACTGGGACGCACTCGCGGTGATGTGTGCCGTCGGCGCACTCATCATGTATCAGCGCGGCAGGATGACCGCAGCCGGCTTGTTGATCGGTGTCGGTGCGGCCGCCAAGCTCTTCCCAGCACTCTTGCTCGTACCAATCGTCGCGAACGCACTCGGTCGCCGAAATCTCAAAGATGCAATCCGCGTCTCACTCGTCGCAGCGGCCACGTGGATCGCAATCAACCTCCCGTTCTTCGTCTTTGCGCGCGATGGCTGGTGGGAGTTCTATCGCTTCTCGCGCGAACGCGGCATCGACTTCGGTTCGCTTCCGCTCGCGTTGAGCTATCTCTTTAACCTCAACATCACGACGAGCCAGGCGAACACGTTCGGACTAGTAGCAGTCGCTGCCGCATCACTAGTTATTTTGGTCATGAACAAGAAGCTCTCGGTGTACCAGTCGAGCTTCATCATCGTCGCGGTATTCGTCCTCGCCAACAAGGTCTACTCGCCACAGTTCTGGCTCTGGCTCACGGCGCTTCTCGTCATGACGGGCATCAGCCGCGCAGCATTCATCGGCTGGAACATCGCGCAGCTTCTGTATTTCTACGGAATCTGGCATTTCTTGCTGTACACGACCGACCCACGCGCTGACGGCGCACTCGGTCCACAGGCCTACGGCGCAATCATCTTGATTCAATGGATCGCGACTGCAGTGATCGTGAGCCTCACGTTTTCCTCACGAAAATCGTGAGGAAACTGACCTACGTTTAACTAGTTTTAACCGCCATACTCTGCTCATGTCCTTCACCATCAGCATCGATACTCGCGTTTTTCACGACCACCTTCTCACGATGGTCGACGAATTCAACGCCGCCGGAGCGACCGTCGTACCTGTCATCAAGTCCAACGGTTACGGCCTCGGCCAGGACAACCTCTGCGCCATCGCCGACCGCCTCGACACTGGCACGATTGCCGTCGGCACGATCTTCGAAGCCATGCGCGCTCTTCAGCTCTTCAAAGGTGAGGTCGTAGTACTAGAACCTTTTAGCCCTAAGGACGAGTTCACTCAGCCGACCTGGGACATGATCGACAAGACCGATTACCGGAACCGTCTCATCCGCGTCGTCGACAGCATCGATGCCCTGGCTTACCTAGCTAATCGAGGTGGGGCTGTGGATATCGTCCTCGAAGGCGAGACCTCAATGCGTCGCTTCGGATTCACTGCCGAGCAGCTCAACATCGCGTGGAAGCAGCACGCCGATGCTTTCCTCGACGGCCGGCTCCGACTTCGCGGCCTCTCCTGCCACTTGCCTCTCGAAACCGACGAGACCGACATCGACACAGTCGTCGCGCTCTATCAGCAAGTTATCGGCAGCGGTGATCGCCTTCTCGATGCGCAGACTGTCTGGGTCAGCCATCTCGTGCCAGAGCAGCTCGAGCAGCTCGCGGCTCGACTCCCTGATGTCACCATCAATCTCCGCAGCGGCACCGCGCTGTGGCTTGGCGAACGCGATGCACTTCATCCATTCGGCGCAGTTCAGTCTGTTCGACGCATCTCTAAAGGCGACCGTGCCGGCTACTTCCAGCGCCGCGCGTGGGCCGACGGCTGGATCATCACGATCAGCGGCGGCACCGCTCACGGCGTCGGTCTCATGGCGCCGAGCGTCACCTCGACTGGTCGCACGAAATTCGGCACGATCGCAAAAGCCGGCGAACAAGCACTTGGTCGCTTGCGCTCACCGTTTTGGTATCTCGGCGACAAACTCGACTTCTTCGAATCACCACATCAGCATGTGAGTCAGCTCTTCTTGCCGGCCGATGCGACTGAACCGCTCGTCGGTGACATGTTGCCGGTGGACGTGCGCTTCAGCATCACGCATGCGGATGTCGTCGAAGGAATCGACGAACTCCTCAAACGCTGGGACGTCTACACCGATCAGCGTCGCGCTAAATAAATTTCGAACAGCTTCGCAATCAACGGATTAATCGCGTAGTCATGTTCGCCGACGTATTCGACGGCTTGGCCGCCGATACCGAGCTTGAAGCGAATCAATCCGAACAACGGATCTGATTCGTTCAGTGTGTCACTAATACCGCGCAAGTCGTACGTTGCACAGCCGGCATCGCGCGCTGCGCGCAACATCGCCCACTGCAATGCGTTGGACGGCCGTGCGTCACGGTGCTTGGTCGTCGACGCGCCATATGAGTACCACGCATGCCGACCGACGCGTACCCAGATCGTGCTCGCCGCGACTTCGCCGTCGACTTCAGCAATAAACAACCGCACGCGGTCGTTGCGAATAGCCAACGCGTCCCAGAAGCGTTCGAAGTAGACGAGATTGCGTGGACGGAAATGATCGCGCTCAGCGGTCTCGACATAGACCGCATGAAACGCCGGCAGATCCGCGCGAGTGCCCATGCGCACAGTCACACCTGACTTCTCGGCCTTCTTGACGTTGCGTCTCCACAACTGATTAAAGCCAGCGAGCAACTCCTCATCAGTCTTGCCGTCGACCGTCACCGTATATACATAGCGTGGCTGCACATCGCCGAAACCTTCGTCGGCGGTCTTCTGCTTCCAACCCAGGCGCTTGAGTTCCGCGCGCAGCGCATCCGCTCGCTCATCACGTGAGTCCGGCGCGACATCCTTGAGCCGCGGTGCAGTACCGATCGCATCTTTGATTGTGTCCGCCGACCACGTCGCGGCCACGACTGGCACACCGATCTTCAAACTAAACGCACCGTGCTTCTTGCAGTGCGCCACAAGCGGCGCGAGCCAGGCATCGACGCCCTCAGTAGAGAACCACGAGATATCTGGGCCTTCAGGCAAGTAGGCGAGCGAGCGACCAATCACTGGCGCACTGCGATACAGCACCAAACCTGCGCCGACCATGGCACCCGCAGAGTCGAACCAGCCCACGTGTTCACTGCGCCATTCGCGCTTCACATCGGCCCACTCCGGCGTCTGCAAGAACGACACTGACTCACGCGTCTCCACCCACGCGACGTGCTCATCGCGCGTGATGGTGCGGACGGCGTACTTAGTCATTGAGATCCACCACGACCGGTGCGTGATCCGAGCCGCCCTTGATTTTGCGCTCATCGCGATCAATCCACGCATCGCTGACCCGCGCACGAAACGCAGCATTAGCCATAATCAAATCAATGCGCATGCCCATGGCCTTTTGAAAAGCCAACGCACGGTAATCCCAGAACGTGTACGGCTTGCCCTTCAACGCCCGCGGCATGACCTCATCAAGACCCGTCGTCTTCAGAGCCTCGACAGCTTCGCGCTCTGCAGCCGTCACATGCGTCGCGTTAACAAACTCCGCCATGTCCCACACGTCATCATCATTCGGCGCGACATTGAAGTCACCAATGACGGCATACGGCAGTGCATCCGCACCAGCGGCACTCTGCTCGC